>CAZKSU010000019.1:3216-17116 GCA_964555455.1 uncultured Carnobacteriaceae bacterium | reverse complement strand
CAAAAACAGATAAGACGCAACCTGTCATAAGCGATAGGTTGCGTTTTTTGCATCTAAAAAGGATTTTTTATTAACAGAAATGAGTGAACAGTATGTTTCGGGTAATCGTTAAGCTGAGAAATTTCTTTAAACAGTACAAGAAGAACTACGTCCTCTCTTTTATGACTATGGTTTTAAGCAACCTCTTACGGGTCCTGCTCCCTTATATTATCGGATTAGTCATCGATTATATGTTGACGGGTGAATTGACCTATGGCCTTTTGAGCCAATTGATGGCCCTTTTCGTTTTAAGTGTGATAGGTTCTTACTTATTAGAATTCACTTGGTCTTATTATATCTTTACAGGAGCGGCCCATCTGCAGCGAAACATGCGCAAAGAGCTGATGGATTATTTTCTGGAAAAACGGGCGATCTTTTATGAAAAATTCCGGGTGGGCGATATTTTAGCCCGGTCCACTCAAGATGTGCGGTCGATTGCTGATACAGCTGGCTTTGGCATGATGATTTTAATGGATTCTACCATCTTTTTAGTCATCATTGTCACTGTAATGAGCGCGACCGTCTCCTGGCGCCTCACGCTATTCAGCATGCTGCCTTTAGGCCTTTTAGCTTATGTTTTCGGGAAAGTGGGCAATTTGGTTGAAAAGCGCTATACCATTTCACAAGAAGCTTTTTCTTCTATGAATAATGATGTGCTTGAAGTGGTAGACGGCATCCGGGTCATCCGCGCTTACGTGAAAGAAGAAGCCTACATCGAAAAATTCCGGAAACAAACAGACAATCTTCTGGAAAAAAATAACAAAGTGGCGGAAGCCAATGCCTTATTTATGCCGATGGTCAAATTATTCACATCGATTAGTACAGCCATTTCTTTTGGCTATGGTGCTTTTCTTACTCTAAACGGCCAGCTGTCTGTAGGAGACATCGTAGCATTTCAGATGTACTTAGCGATGCTTGTTTGGCCGATTATCTCCATTGGTGAACTGACGAATGTGCTGCGGCAAGGAAGTGCCTCTATGCAGCGTGTCGAAGCGCTGCTGACAACGACAGATGAGATGGAGGAAGACGGGCAGCGGAGGGTTGAACAGCCAGGAAGTATACTCATGGAAGATTTAAATTTCCAATATCCTTCCAGCCCGCAAGCGAATCTTAAGCATATTGAATTCTGCATACCGAAAGGAAAAATAGTCGGCATCGTCGGAAAAACTGGGGCAGGGAAAACGACCTTGCTTCGCCAATTGCTCCGGCAATACCCTTTAGGAGAAGGTGCGTTTCTGTACGGAGAACACGATCTTTTGGATTATCAAAGGAACGAATTTCAGCGTCTGATCGGCTATGTTCCTCAAGACCATATTTTGTTTTCAAGAAGCGTGCGAGAGAATATTTTGTTTGGGAAGCCGGAAGCGACAGAGGAAGAGGTCTTAGAAAGCATCCGGATTGCTTCTTTTGATGAAGATGTAAAACATATGGAGATGGGGCTTGATACATTAGTCGGTGAAAAGGGCATCTCTATTTCAGGAGGTCAAAAGCAGCGGATTTCTTTAGCTCGCGCGGTGATTAAAGACCCTGAAATCCTCATTTTAGACGATTCCTTATCCGCAGTAGATGCGAAGACAGAACAAAATATTATTCAAAATATCCGGAAAAATCGCGCCGGTAAAACAACGATTATTACGACTCATCGGTTATCTGCCATTAAAGAAGCGGATGAAATTATTGTTTTAGAGGATGGGGAGATTATCGAAAGAGGCACCCATAGTGAATTGATTGCACAGCAGGGCTGGTATTATGAACAATATATCCGCCAGGAACTGAAAGCAGGTGACGAAGAGTGAAAACAGTCAAAAGGCTTTTGTCTTATATGAAATTTGAAAAGGGGCAATTTGTGCTAGGTTTTCTCTTTTTAGTCGTTGCTGTGGTCACTGACTTAGCCGCCCCGTTAATTGCGCAGCGTGTGATCGATGAGGTGATTACACCAGCTGCCGCAAACGGCGAGCTGTATGCCGATGTGTTAACACGTTTATTGGTGGTCTTTTCTGTCTTAATGCTGGTGACAAGCCTCTTGCGTTTTTTAAGCTACCTGGTGCTGACAAAAGCAGCCAATGGCATTATCAAAAGAATCCGTGATGAAACGTACCGTCACTTGCAGGCCCTTCCGATTCAGTACTTTGATAATTTATCCGCCGGCAAGGTGGTTTCGCGAGTCACCAACGATACGGAAGTCTTGCGCCAGCAATTTTACGTCATCACCATAAGCAATGTGTTGCTTAATATCGTATACCTGGTGGGGACGTATCTGGCGATTGCCCGTCTGCACAGCCGATTGGGAATGGCATTTTTAGTGCTCATCCCTACGATGCTGCTTTGGTATAAATTTTACAGCAAACACGCCAGTGCTTTAAGTCGTAAAGAACGGGAGCTGAATAGTGAAATCAACTCTAAGATTAATGAGTCCATCCAAGGCATGCCTATTATTCAAAGCTTTCAGCAGGAAGATAAAATTCGTGAAGAATTTAGAGTGATCAACGATGAGTGGTTTGAAACAGAAAGGAAATACGTGCTGCTTGATTCAGCTGCTCAATATACGTTAGGCGGCTTGCTCAGACATATTGCTTTGCTTCTGCTGACGATCTTTTTTGCTACGCGGTATCTGGAGGGGATTCTTGGCATTTCAGTAGGAGTGCTTTACGTTTTTGTAGATTATACCACGAGAATTTTTCAGCCGATTCAAGGCATTATTCAGCAAATGTCCTTTGTCCAGCTGGCGATTGCTGCAGGAGAGCGGGTGTTTGATCTGCAAGACACACCCGCTCAAACAGAACAAGAAGAGCCGTTAACTGTTACAGCAGGGGAAGTGTCCTTTGAAAACGTGCATTTTGGCTACAAAAAAGAACAGAAAGTCTTAAAAGATATCCACTTTACCGCAAAGCCTGGGGAGACGGTGGCCCTGGTTGGTCATACCGGATCAGGCAAGAGCTCCATTATGAATCTGCTTTTTCGTTTTTATGACCCCGATGCCGGGCGGATTGTAATCGACGGACAAAATACCAGGCATTACTCAAGACAAAGCGTCCGCTCGGAAATGGGCATTGTCCTGCAAGATCCTTTTATTTTCTCAGGCACGCTGTACTCCAATATCACGTTAGAGGACCCCAACATTGATCGAGAAAAAGCAAAGGCTGCCTTAATTGAAGTGGGTGGGGAACAGTTGCTGCATCAATTAGAAAAAGGCCTGGATGAGCCAATTGTTGAAAAAGGCGGGACATTAAGCTCAGGACAGCGTCAGCTCATTTCCTTTGCGAGAGCTTTAGCGTTTGATCCCCGTATTTTGATTTTAGATGAAGCCACGTCGTCTATTGATACCGAGACGGAAGGCATTATCCAGCAAGCGATGAACGTGTTAAAAGAAGGACGTACTACTTTTATCATTGCACATCGCCTGTCTACTATTCAGCATGCCGATCAGATTTTAGTCTTAGCAGACGGTGAAATTGTGGAAAGAGGCAACCATGATTCCTTGTTGTCGGATGACGGTATTTACGCAGAAATGTATCGGCTTCAGAAAAAAAGTTAAACAAATCGGACAATAAGAATAGGGAGAATCAGCCATTTGTTGTGAGAAATGGCTGATTTTTTTATTTTCTCCAAAAATAGTTTCGTGAAATTGGAGAAAAAAGGGGAATATATATAGTAAGGGGATAAAACGAAAAGGAGGGAAACAGATGGAAAAGTTGAAACAAATAGCTGAAGAGTCTCTCTACAAAGTCCTTGTATTCTTTTTGGGGCTTATATTTTTACTAGGCGGACTGCTTTTTTGGCAAAAATCTCAGCCTGAAACCACAGAAGAAGCACCAGGAGAGGATATTTATGAAGAGCTGTTGGCAGAAGAACAGGCCGAAGCGAAGCCAGAGGCAGATGAAGCCAATTTAGAAGCGGCTGTGCCGCAAGAAATCATTGTTGATGTAAAAGGAGCGGTTATGGCTCCTGGTGTGTACACTTTGTCGACGCACCATCGTGTCATTGACGCCGTTGAAAAAGCGGGGGGTTTTAACCAGGAAGCGGAGCAAAAAGCGGTCAATCTCGCGAAGGTGCTTGAAGATCAGATGGTGATTTACATCCCGAAAGCAGGAGAGGAAGGGGTTCAGCTTAGCCCTTTAAATGAAGCGGCAGTCAACAGCGCTGAACCCGCCGAAAGCGGCGGAGGTCTAGTCAATATCAACCAGGCAGAAAAAGAAGTCCTAATGACCTTAAAAGGCATTGGAAATTCTAAAGCGGACAGCATCCTGAGCTACCGTGAAGAAAATGGATCTTTTCAGACCATTGAAGACATCAAGAATGTTTCAGGGATTGGGGAAGCTACCTTTGAAAATTTAAAGGACAGCATTACGGTTTCTCCCTAAGCTTGTTTCAAGAGAAATTGCGTGAACCACCTTCCTCTAGTATAATCGAGGTAATCATTTACTTGAATTATTCATTGGAGGGTTAAACTATGGAAAAACGCATCCCTTGGGATCAGTATTTTATGTCACAAAGTTTATTATTGTCAACACGCAGTACGTGTACAAGATTAGCCGTGGGCGCAACGATTGTGCGCGACCGCCGGGTCATTTCTGGCGGCTATAATGGTTCTGTAAGCGGTGATGTTCACTGTACAGATGTGGGGTGTTATGTCGTCGACGGCCATTGCATTCGCACCATTCATGCAGAAGTCAATGCCATTTTACAGTGTGCAAAGTTTGGTGTGCCGACTGAAGGCGCGGATATCTACGTTTCTTATTTTCCTTGTCTGCAGTGTACGAAAACCATCATCCAGGCCGGAATTTCTAATCTTTATTATTTACATGATTACAGAACAAGCGAATATGCAAAAGAATTACTTGAACATGCCGGCATTTCCTTGATTCAAGTCGAGATGCCAGATGATTTCTTTGCCCAGATCCAAGCAGGCTTTTCAAAATAAAACAAAAGAGTGATGCGGATGACAGACAGACTCTGGATTTTCCCAGCAGTTTTATGTGTATTGATTTCTATAGCCTTTCTTGATGGTTTTAATGCACTAGGCTTTGTTTTGTGCGGCCTCTGGCTCATTCGTATGTTCTTTTTGAAACAGCCTTTGCCGCTGATGCTCTCGCTAGGAGTAGGGATGCTTTTTACAGGCTTTTTGCTGTGGCATACTGCCACAAATGTTACGCAGCTGGATGCGGCGGAAAGCCGGTTTATCTTCTTTCCGAAGGCTACGTCCATCCAGGTGAACGGTGATCAGCTGCGGATGGAAGGTGTGGTTCAAACAGGTGAAGCAGAAGAGGGGGTTGTTTTAACGTATTACTTTGAAACGGAAGCGGAAAAAGACTACTGGCTTAATCCACCGCCGATGAAGCATTTATTGATAAAAGGCGAGTTGGCGGAACCAGCTGCGCATTCCAATTTTTATCAATTCAATTACCAGAAGTATCTAAAAAGAAAGAACATACATTGGCAGCTAAGAGCAGGGACTCTGCAGCCTATTGCTTACTCAAACCTTAAAAACCCCAGTTTTCATTTTATTGAACAGGTCAGGCAGACCATTTTTAAAACAGTCAATAAAGTGTTTCATGCAAAAGTAGCCAGTTATATTCGCACACTGTTTTTTGCCGATAACCGGGATTTTTCAGAGGAGGCTCTGCAACAGTATCGCGCCTTGGGTGTCGTGCATTTGTTCAGTATTTCAGGCTTCCATATTACATACTTTGCGCAGATTTTCCGCCGGTTTCTTTTAACGATGGGTGTGACCCATGAACGCACAAATCTTGCGCTTGTCCTATTCCTTCCCCTTTATGGACTTCTCGCTGGCTTTGGCGTCAGCGTATTTCGGGCGGTCTTTCAAAATATGTTTCAAACGCTTGGCCGGCTGCGGAACCGGCCTGTTGATACGCTGGATGCTTGGTCGTTGACGCTGATAGGCGCACTCTGTTTAAATCCGTATCTTGTCTACCACATTGCGTTTCAGCTGAGCTACCTGCTCAGCAGTATTTTCATTTTGATGGGAAAACAGAAATGGCTCAGTACGTTGCATCCTGTCTGGTCGTCGCTCATTTTTTCTTGTTTAAGTTTTTTGGGAAGTCTGCCTATTTTGACCGTGCATTTTTTTGAAATTTCATGGATTACAGTATGGGCCAATCTTCTGTTTATTCCATTTTTTACCTATTTCTTTTTCCCGATGTTGCTGCTCCTTTATCTTTTATCCTTTTTCTTCTCGTCGACCATTCTATTTGAATATTTACAGCAGTTAGTGGCAGGATTTATTGAAACAATGGAACAGTTTCTGTCCCTAATCAATCAAACGGTGGATTTTACACTGGTCACCGGCCGCTTGCCTGCAGTTGTTCTGCTGATATTCATTCTGAGTATTTTTTCGGTGATGAAAAAAGTCGAAAACAGACACACTTTGTCTGTCCTGTCCGTTGCAGGAATTTTCTTTAGTTTGTTCTATTACCAGATTGTCCCCATGGGTTACGTCGTGATGCTGGATGTTGGCCAGGGCGAATCGATTGTGATAAAAGATCCGGTGGATAAAAAAGTGACGGTGATTGATACAGGCGGGCAGGTTCAGTGGGGTGAAAGGGAAGCCTGGCAGATTCGAGAAGATCCCTTCTCCATTGGTTCTGACCAGGTGGTCCCTGCATTGAAGGCCCTTGGGGTCTCTGAAATTGACCGGTTATATATTACGCATGCCGATGCTGACCACTTCGGTGAAATGGAAAGCATCGGCCAAACGCTCAAGATAAAAGAAATTGCAGCCAGCCGCGAAACACTAAGTCATCCATCGGCGTTGCAGCAATTCCAAGCCTTGCCTCAGACAAAATTGGCTGTCCTTGAGAATTCACAAGCAATAGATTATCCTACAAAGCAGACAGTAGCTCTTTTACCGATGGAAAAAACGGCCAGTAAAAATAACCAGTCTTTGGTTTTATATGTTAATATAGGAGAAGATACTTGGCTGTTTACCGGCGATATTGAAAAAGAAGCCGAACAGCAGATGATTCGCAAGTATCCAAACCTACAGGCAGATTATTTAAAAGTCGCCCATCATGGGAGCCAAACCTCGTCCACGACAGAATTTATCCAGCATATCCAACCAAGTGAAGCATGGATATCCGCAGGCAGAAACAACACCTTTGGTCATCCAAACAAAGAAGTATTGGCTCGCTTAGAAGAAAACAAGATCCATGTCTATTCAACCAGCGAGCAGGGAGCACTTATGAAACGATATGTAAAGATTCCAGGGTTCGATTATTGGTTCACCGACTTTCACACAGTACATACGAATTAGGAGATCACATGAAAAAAATCCAAAAAGAAATCCAAAACATCCAAAATAAAGAATTTAAACCCATCTACTTAGTCTTAGGGGAAGAAAGGTACTTTCTCGAACAAATTCGAGAAAACTTAATTGACCATGCCTTGGACGAAGAATCGATGGATTTGAATTTTTCAACCTTCGATATGGAAGAACAGTCGATCAGCGATGCTTTATTTGAAGCCGCTTCTTTCCCGTTCTTTGGCGAAAGACGCCTCGTTTTTGTGCATCATCCGTTTTTCCTGACTGGTCAAAAGGTCAAAGGAGCACCTGACCATCACTTGAAAGAATTGGAAGAGTATATCCAAAGTCCGGCAGACTTTTCAATTCTTGTCTTGTTTGCCCCTTACGAAAAGCTCGACCGCCGTAAGAAAATTACAAAATTGCTTGAAAAAAATGCGCAGGTGATTGATGTCTCTTCCCCTAAACCGAATGATGCGAACAACTACATCCACAGTCTCGTGGCTTCTAAAGGCTACCGATTCGGGGAGGGAGCCTTCCAGTTATTTACAGAACAGACGGATGGGAATTTAACAGGCATGATGCATGAATTGGACAAACTGTTTCTCTACCATACAGAAGACAAAACGATTACGAAAGAATCGATTCAGCAGCTTGTGCCAAAGACACTCGAGCAAAATGTCTTTGAACTCAATACGCTGGTTTTAAACCATCAAGTCGAAAAAGCCATTGAGACCTACCAGGACCTGCTGATTCAAAAAGAAGAACCGATTAAAATAAACGCTTTGATGCTGTCACAGTTCCGCTTGCTGCTGCAAGTAAAAATACTTCAAAAACAAGGCTATCAGCAAGGCGACATGGCCAAAGTGTTAAAAGTTCATCCATATCGTGTAAAATTAGCTCTGCAAAGTATCCGGCGCTACGATCAGCAATTGCTTTCAGAAGCGCTGAATTACCTAATTGATGCCGACTATAAGATGAAGACCGGTCAAATTGATCAAGAACTTCAAGTTGAATTGTTCATTATGCGCTTTGCTCAGAAGAACAAGGTTCATGCCTAAAGGCCTATTCTCGAGTTTATTGAACATAAAGATTGCTTTTTCCCAAGAAATTTTGTATACTTGAACATGTGAAAAAATGTCCGAGCTTAAATTGAGACTCAGATTCATTTATTTTTAATTTATTATAAAAAAAGGAGCAAATAAACATGGCAACTTCAGAACAAGCGAAAAAACGTGTACGTCAAAACTATGCAATTAGAGAACGTCAAAAAGGTCAAGCAACAGCTGTTCGTACAACAATGCAAAAAGTAGAAAACGCAGTTAGCGAAAATGCGGACAATACAGAAGCATTACTAAACGATGCAGTTCGAGCACTTGACAAAGCAGCTGGTAAAGGATTAATCCACAAAAACAAAGCTGCACGTGAAAAATCACGTTTGACAAAATTAGTGAACAACAACTAAGACAGCAACAGACAATAATGAAGCTCTCCTGATGTTAGACCTCTTGTAAAGAATCTATCAGGGGGCTTTTTTGTTCTCTCTATGCTATATTTTTATTTAGAAAATAGGCAGAAAGGAAATGAGTATGGAAGAAGCAAAATTTAAATTAGTCTCCGACTATAAACCAAGCGGAGATCAGCCAGAAGCCATCCGTCAGCTCGTTGAAGGCATTCAAAATGGGGAGCGCGAAATGACCTTGCTTGGAGCCACAGGTACGGGTAAAACCTTTACGATGTCCAATGTCATTGAGCAAGTCAATAAGCCCACACTTGTGATGGCCCACAATAAAACACTAGCAGGGCAGCTCTATTCGGAATTTAAAGAGTTCTTTCCAGACAATGCCGTCGAATACTTTGTCAGCTACTATGATTATTACCAGCCTGAAGCTTATGTTCCATCTTCAGATACCTTTATTGAAAAAGATGCGAGCATCAACGATGAAATTGATAAATTGCGGCACTCGGCGACCAGTTCTTTAGTTGAGCGGAGAGATACAATTGTCGTTTCTTCCGTTTCTTGTATCTATGGTTTGGTGAATCCGGATGATTATAAAGAGCATGTGAAGTCCCTGCGTGTAGGGAAAGAAATGAGCCGTGATGAGCTGTTGCAAATGTTGGTTGAAATGCAATTTGAGCGGAACGACATTGATTTTCAGCGAGGGCGTTTCCGTGTGCGGGGGGACAGTGTTGAAATCTTCCTCCCGTCCAGAGCCGAAACGACTGTGCGAGTGGAGTTCTTTGGGGATGAAATTGACCGGATCCGGGAAATTGATTCACTGACTGGTGAAATTTTAGCTGATTTACAGTATGTCGCTATTTTTCCGGCCACCCATTTTATTTCAACGACTGAACAGACACAGCGCGCGATTGATTCGATTCGGGCGGAGTTGGAAGGGCAGCTTGAAATGTTAAGAAAAGAAAATAAATTGCTGGAAGCGCAGCGTTTAGAACAGCGAACGAATTATGATTTAGAAATGCTGCAGGAAATGGGCTATGTTTCCGGTATTGAGAACTACTCCAGACATCTGGATGGCCGTCAGCCGGGGGAAGCGCCTTATACTTTGTTAGATTTCTTCCCTGATGACTCTTTATTCATCATCGATGAGTCCCATATGACGATGCCGCAGATTCGCGGGATGTATAAAGGGGACCGGTCACGTAAAGAGATGCTAGTCGAGCACGGTTTCCGTTTGCCGAGCGCTTTAGACAACCGCCCATTAACACTTGAAGAGTTCCAAGAGCGGGTGCCGCAGATTTCTTACATTTCAGCCACTCCGGCGGATTATGAAAGAGAACGCTCTTCACGCATTGTAGAACAGATTATTCGTCCTACAGGCCTATTGGATCCCATTGTGGAAGTCCGTCCGATCGAAGGACAGATCGATGACTTGCTCAGCGAAATCAATAAACGAGTGGAAAGAAATGAACGGGTCTTTATCACAACATTGACGAAAAAAATGTCAGAAGATTTAACGGATTACTTTAAAGAAATTGGAATAAAAGTGGCCTACTTGCACAGTGATGTCAAAACACTGGAGCGAACGGAAATTATCCGAGATCTGCGGATGGGCGAGTATGATGTGTTAATTGGCATCAACTTGCTGCGGGAAGGGTTAGATGTGCCCGAAGTTTCGATGGTGGCCATTTTAGATGCCGACAAAGAAGGTTTCTTAAGAAATGACACCTCCCTGATTCAAACCATTGGCCGGGCGGCGCGTAACGAAAATGGGAAAGTCATTATGTATGCGGATGAAATTACCCGATCCATGCGTGTGGCAATTGATGAGACAGAAAGACGTCGTGCGGTTCAGGAAGCTTATAATGAGGAACATGGCATTACACCGAAAACAATCCGCAAAGAAGTGCGTGATCTGATCAGTATATCTGAAATTGTGGATGAGATGGATTCCGACTTCTCCATTGAGAATGTCAGCAAATTATCGCGCGATGAGAAACGCGAGCTCATTGAAACCTTAGAGCTTGAAATGCGCCATGCCGCGAAAGAGCTGGAATTTGAGAAAGCAGCGAATATTCGAGATATCATGCTTGAACTCCAAGCCGGCAAGTAACATAAAAATCAGGAAGTTTCAGTTAAAGGACTTGATTATTCCGATCAGTTCTAGTATTCTTTATAAAGCCTTTGGGCAACTAAAGGCTATGACCATTACTTGGATAACTGATTCACCAACATTATCTCGGTAATTGGATTCAAAAAATAAGAGAGGTGAAAAACATGGCTATATCACAAGAAGTGAAAGATCAAGTGATTTCAGAATACGCGCGTCACGAAGGAGACACTGGTTCTCCGGAAGTACAAATTGCTTTGTTAACAGAAGAGATTAACAATTTGAACGACCACATGCATGAGCATACAGGAGATTACCATTCTCAGCGTGGATTAATGAAAAAAATCGGTCACCGTCGTAATTTACTTGCTTACTTACGTAAAAAAGACATTACACGCTACCGTGATTTAATTCAAAAATTAGGTTTACGTCGTTAATCCGATGTAAAGTAATGGATTTAAAGCGGGATTCTCTTGAATCTCGCTTTCTTTTTAGAGAAAATAAAAGCGGTTCACAGTTAAGAATCAGGAAGGCTACCACTACTAATCAAATGCGAGTATTTATTTTTTAAATATTGGCATTTGTTTAGTAGTCATCTTCCTGCTTCTAGAAAGAAAAGAATAGGAGTAAATGAATGTCAGAAAAAAAAGTTTATCGATCAGAATTAGCTGGACGTGAAATTGTTGTTGAAATTGGTGAAATGGCCAAGCAAGCCTCAGGTGCAGCGCTTATTCGTTACGGAGATACTGTGGTGTTATCCACAGCAGTAGGGGAAGAAAAACCCTCCTCGCTGCCATTTTTCCCGCTCACCGTAAATTACGAAGAAAAAATGTATTCAGTCGGGAAAGTTCCAGGG
Source organism: uncultured Carnobacteriaceae bacterium (assembly GCA_964555455.1). GTDB lineage: Bacteria > Bacillota > Bacilli > Lactobacillales > Carnobacteriaceae_A > Atopostipes. Next base: position 5,394 of record CAZKSU010000019.1, on the reverse strand, counting down.
GGCTTTATTAAGCGTGAAGGGCGTCCATCAGAGAATGCGACGTTAACAGCGCGTCTGATTGACCGTCCGATTCGTCCGATGTTCCCAGAGGGCTACCGAAATGAAACACAGCTTATCAATACGGTATTATCCGTCGACCCGGACAATACGCCTGAAATGTCCGCAATGTTCGGCTCAAGTTTAGCTTTAGGCATTTCTAAAGTGCCGTTTAATGGACCAATTGCTGGTGTAAATGTGGGCCGTATTGATGGCGAGTTCATTTTAAACCCAACAGAAGCGCAAGAGGAACAATCAGATATCCACTTAACAGTTGCAGGGACAAAACATGCCATCAATATGGTGGAGAGCGGCGCAGATGAAGTATCTGAAGAAGACATGCTCGAAGCGTTACTTTTTGGTCATGAAGCCATTAAAGAACTTTGTGAATTCCAAGAAGGAATTATTGCTGAAATCGGCGAAGAAAAAATGGAAGTCGAATTGATTTTGCCAGAAGAAGCATTAAGCAATGAAATTAAAGCGGCATACAATGAAAGCATGAAAAAAGCTATCCAAATCTTCGACAAGCAAGAACGCGCGGAAGCAACTTCTGCTGTAAAAGAGGCCATTGTTGAAGCTTACGAAACGAAATACGCCGATGAGGATCTTTCTGCTGAAGAATTGGAAAAACTGTTGAAAGACGTTAAAGAAGTAGCCAATAATTTAGAAAAAGATGAAGTCCGTCGTTTAATTACGGAAGAGAAAGTCCGTCCAGATGGCCGTAAACCAACAGAAGTGCGTCCGCTGGATTCACAAGTCGGTTTATTGCCGCGCGTTCACGGTTCAGGGCTATTTACTCGTGGTCAAACACAGGCTTTGTCGACAACTACGCTAGCGCCATTAAACGAATATCAAGTAATTGATGGATTAAGCAGTGAAGAGAAAAGACGTTTCATCCACCACTATAACTTCCCGAACTTCTCAGTTGGAGAAACAGGAAGAGTCGGAAGCCCAGGCCGTCGTGAAATTGGTCATGGTGCGCTAGGTGAACGGGCATTAGAACCGGTCATCCCGGATGCAGAAGAATTCCCATACATGATCCGTGTAGTTTCTGAAGTCCTTGAATCGAATGGTTCATCCTCTCAAGCAAGTATTTGTGCGGGTGCCTTATCTTTAATGGATGCCGGTGTACCGATTAAAGCGCCAGTTGGCGGAATCGCTATGGGTCTTGTGATGGACGAAAACGAAAATTATACCATTCTTTCAGATATCCAAGGGCTAGAAGACCACCTAGGCGATATGGACTTTAAAGTGGCGGGGACACGAGAAGGAATTACCGCTCTTCAAATGGATATTAAAATTGAAGGAATCACAACTGAAATCTTGCAAGAAGCTCTTGCGGATGCTAAAGTGGCTCGTATGACAATTTTAGACAACATGGACACGGCCATCGCAGCGCCACGTACGGAGTTAAGCGCCTATGCGCCGAAGATCGACTCGCTTCAAATTAACCCAGAGAAAATCAAAGTGGTTATTGGTAAAGGCGGAGAAACGATCAACAAAATTATCGATGAAACAGGCGTTAAAATTGATATCGATGATGAAGGTATGGTCGCTATCTACGGAGAAGATGCAGAAATGATGGCACGTGCACGTGAAATCATTGAAGAATTAACCGAAGAAGTTGAAGTGGGTAAAATCTACAACGGAACGGTTAAACGTGTGGAAAGCTATGGTGCTTTCGTAGAGGTCATTAAAGGACAAGAAGGCTTATGCCACGTATCTGAATTGTCCGATAAATTTGTTAAAAACACTTCAGATGTGGTTGCTGTCGGCGATAAATTAGAAGTGAAAGTATTAGAAATTGATAACTTAGGCCGTCTAAACTTATCACACAAAGCTGTTATGGAAGAACGTCAAGAAGAAAATTAAGACCAGATAAAAAACTCCAATTTCCTTTTTTGAGGGAAGTTGGGGTTTTTATTTTTTTGAAGACAAGGAATCTGCTCCTGCTTTTGTTGCCAACAAAAACAAGGTATAGAAATGGCCAGCCAGATGCTGCAGTTTTTCGTCTCCGCCGCAAGCCGTATGGAAAAACTTTTTTGTTCATTCTCATTAATGGAGAGTCTTTGTATTCGATTACATTTAGAATCCCGGTCTTTAGCAGGTAAACTGATTTCATAAATGATTGAGAATGTGCTA
>CAZKSU010000019.1:0-3116 GCA_964555455.1 uncultured Carnobacteriaceae bacterium | reverse complement strand
AGAATCCCGGTCTTTAGCAGGTAAACTGATTTCATAAATGATTGAGAATGTGCTATACTGAAAACTAACATAATGTACGTAATTTTAGAAATATAGAAGGTGATTTTGTTTGAGTAATATAAAAATAATTCCTCTCGGAGGTGTCCGAGAAAATGCAAGAAACATGTTCGTCGTGGAACTGGACGATGCAATCTTTGTTTTAGACTGTGGTCTTGCATACCCAGAAGGACAGCTTTACGGAATTGATGCAGTCATTCCTGACTTCACATATTTAGAGGGGAAAAGAGATAAAATAGCCGGTGTGTTCTTAACACACGGCCATGACGATGCTATTGGAGCATTGCCATATTTCTTAGATAAGTTCGATGTACCGGTCTTTGGATCGGATTTGACGATTGAATTAGCCAAATGGATTGTAGAAGACTCCGGATTGGATGTTTCAACCGATGATTTCCACAATGTAGATGAAGAAGTGGAAATTGACTTTGGCGGGACAATTGTCCGTTTCTTCCGCACTACGCACACCATTCCTGATGCTATGGGGATTTCAGTCCGAACAGATGAAGGAAATATCGTGTACACTGGAAACTTTAAATTTGACCAAACCGCACTTGGGGACTATAAAACAGACGTCCACCAAATTAGCGAAATTGGCCGCGAAGGTGTGCTGGCTTTATTAAGTGACTCTATGGAAGCGGAAAGTGTCACAGAGAACGTGCCAGAATCAGAAATTCAGGAAGAAGTGCTGGAAACATTCCGAGGCACAAAAAATCGAATCATTGTGGTAGCTGTCGCCAGTAACTTGCAGCGTATTCAACAAGTCTTGAATGCTGCAAGCCGATTCAACCGAAAAGTATTCGTCACAGGACGGAAAGTCGGTAAAGTTATTGAAATTGCTTTAGAGCTTGACAAGTTGTATTTGATGGACGAAGATTTATTTGTTTCCATTGACGAGCTTGATAAATACGATGATGATCAAATTGTGATTTTGGAAACGGGTAATACAGGCGATCCAATCTCTTCTTTAGATAATATGGCGAGCGGCACACATGAGCAAGTCAATATTCAAGATGGTGACTTAGTCTACATTGTAACCAGTCCATCGTCTTCAATGGAAGTAGCCGTTGCGAAAACAGAAAACAAAGTGTATCGGGCTGGCGGAAGAGTAAAAGCTATTACCGACAACTTGAAAGCTTCAGGACATGGGACGCCTAAAGATTTACAGTGGATGCTGAACTTATTGAGTCCAGAATACTTCATTCCTGTCCAAGGAGAATATCGTATGTTAGCTGCTCACGGAGATTTAGCGCATCATACGGGGATTCCCTATGGCAATATCTTCATCTTAAGTAACGGAGATGTTGTCCAGTACCAAGACGGCCAAATGCGTCAGACTGGACAAGTGCCTGCAGAAAATACGCTAGTCGACGGGATTGGAATTGGCGATGTAGGAAACATTGTTCTACGTGACCGAAGAATTCTTTCCGATGATGGGATTTTTGTTTCAGTATGTACGATCAACCGTCAGAAAAAGCAATTAGTTGCAGGGCCTTATACCGTTACTCGAGGCTTTGTCTTCGCTAAAGAAAGCCAAGACCTTATTGAGCAAGGAAATAAAATTGTAGAAGATGTCGTCAAAGAAACGATTAAAGATAAAAGTTTTGAATGGAGCACATTAAAGTCAAACGTCCGCGATGAATTGGGATCCTTCTTATTTAAAGAAACAAGAAGACGGCCAATCATTCTTCCGGTCATTATGGAAGTCAATCAGAGACGTAGGTAATAAAAGCTACAGATCATAAAAGATAGAGTCCCTTTTCTGGAAAGGAGAAGGGGCTGTTTTCTTATATACTGCTGAACATATGAACAATATGAAGTGAGATGAAGTAGATGAACTATTTTTGGACGTTATTTTGGATTTTTATTCTCGTCAACACCATTATCTCTATCATTACAGTATTTGCCGATAGAAACCGAGATATTGCTTCAATATGGGCTTGGCTGCTTGTTTTAATTGTATTTCCTGGTTTTGGACTCATTATTTATACCTTTTTAGGACGCAAGATTTCTAAAGAAGATATTTTCAATCTGCGTGAACAAGCAAAAGTTGGCCTGCCTGAATATTTAGAAATGCAAGAAGAATTAAAAACAGAGCAGATAGAAGCGATGGAGCCTTTAGATTTCAGCGATGCTCAGAACAACCGCTATGAAATTTCAAAAGTGCTTATGAATATCGATCAGCCGCCCATTGCTTTTGACAACACAGTAGAAATTTTTGTGGACGGCCGGGAAAAATTCAGCCGGTTAATTGAAGACATCAAAAATGCCCAGCATCATGTCCATGTCTTGTATTATATTTTCCGCGGCGATAAGCTGGGGCGAGCAGTTGTTGAAGCTTTAGAAGAACGAGCCAAAAATGGAGTTGAGGTAAAAGTTCTTTATGATCCCGTGGGTGCTCGCGATGTGAAGAACTCGCTGTTTAAAGAGTTAGAGGAGTTTGGCGGCTATGCCGAGCCGTCCTTTGGTTCAAGATTTCATCTGTTGAATCTTCGCTTAAACTATCGAAATCACCGAAAAATTGTTGTGATTGATGGTGAGGTCGGTTATACCGGCGGCTTCAATGTGGGAGATGATTATCTAGGGGAGTATGAGCACATGGGTTACTGGCGGGATACCCATTTGAGGATGGAAGGCAGTGCGGTGCATCAGCTGCAGGCAAGATTTATCAACGATTGGAACGCCTCACAAAAGGCGGAGCTGATTGCTTATGCAGCTGAATATTTCCCTTATATACCCACTAAAGGGGAGAAAGAAGTACAGGTTGTATCGAGCGGCCCCGACACCGAAGATGAAGCCATTAAAAAAGGCTTTATTAAAATGATCAGTTTAGCGAAAAAGTCCATTTATATTCAAACGCCTTATTTCATACCAGACGGCGCATTGAAAGAATCGATTGAAATTGCTGTTCTGTCTGGCGTTGAAGTTAAATTGATGATTCCCAATAAACCGGATCATCCCTTTGTTTATCAAGCGACCCTCAGCTATGCGGAGGAGCTGATGAATATGGGCGGAGAAGTCTACATTTATGATAAAGGCTTCATGCATGCGAAGACCAT
>CAZKSU010000018.1:0-17710 GCA_964555455.1 uncultured Carnobacteriaceae bacterium | reverse complement strand
AATAAATTTATCTTAACACATTATACTATATATTTCACATTAAAACTACTATATTGGCAAGATTTCTGAAAATCCGGCCGTTTTTCTCATGATTTACTCATTTTTTCTTCAATAATATCTATACATTTATTCACAACTTCTTGTATCGATAAACTTGTTGTATCCAATCGAACGGCATCCTCCGCCTGTTTCAAGGGAGAGACTTCTCGATTGGAATCATACTCGTCTCGTGCAATGATTTCTCTTTTCAATCGCTCAAAGTCTGAGGATATCCCTTTTTCTTTATTTTCTAAATATCTTCTTTCCGCCCGTTCATCCACACTAGCGACTAAAAATATTTTTACATCTGCATCCGGAAGAACAACCGTCCCAATGTCTCGGCCATCCATAACAACCCCCGTGTTTTCAGCAATCTGCTGCTGGCGGGCTACAAGTTCCTCTCTTACTTTAGAAAAAGATGAAACCTCTGATACATTGTTTGTTACTTCATGCCCTCTGATCGCGTCTGTTACATTTTCTTCATTCGCGTAAACAAGCTGACCGTTTTCGACACGCTCAAAAGTAATTTCTACACTCTTCAAAAGATTCACTAACTTTTCTTCATTATTCACTGGAACTTGCTGTTTTAATGCCAAATATGTAAGGGTACGATACATTGCTCCTGTATCAACATAAACCAGTTGGTATTTATCTGCTAATATTTTCGCTATGGTACTTTTTCCTGAAGATGCAGGACCATCAATAGCTATTTTGTAATTTAACTTCTCCACGTCACAATCCTCTTCTCATGCATGTACTATTCAACAATTAATTCCTGTCCCACGTGTACGGCTGCATCGGTTAAACCATTCAGTGCCATTAATTCTTCTGTGGACATTCCGTGATTTAATGCAATCCGGTACATGTTATCTCCTGGCTGAACGACATAAGTGGCGCTGCCTGTTGCCGGCGGTGTTGGTGCTTCAGGGGCAGGCTCTGGTTCTTGGACAGGGGGTGTTGGTTCGGGTTCTGGCTCAGGGGCCGGTGCAGATTCAGGCTCCGGCTCTGGAGCAGGTTGAGGTTCTGGTTCGGGTTCTGGTTCGGGTTCCGGAGCGGGCTCGGGTTCTGGTTCAGGCTCCGGTTCTGGTTCTTCTTCGGTTTCCGTAGTCGTCTCTTCTTCCGGCTCTTCTGCTGCTTCGGATTCTGCTGCCTCTTCTGTAGCTGTCTCGTCGGAATTGGCTGCCAGTTCTATTTCCGGCTCCTGCTCTGCTTCCGATTGATTCACAGGGCGGTTTGAATACCACACATAATAAAAGATAGTCGCTAAAATTAAAACAGCTAGAAAGACAACTGTACCTGTAAGCATGGGAGACATTCTATCGTCCCTATCTTTATTCATTTGAGCACGCTCACTTCTGGATACATATTCTAAATCTTCATGCTCATCATTAAAACGTTTAGACCAAATTTCTTCATCCGATGATTGTCTTCTTTTGCTCATAGGATTTCTTCCTTCCATCATAAATTCACTTCATATTGTAACATAATATTATATAAAAAGTGATTAAATATTATATATTTGTTTAAATCGTGTTTTCCAAGAAATCATTGCAGAATCGTCCGCATAGATCAAAGGCTGGATCTCATCTAAAGCAGTTTTGAGGGCTTCTAAATCAAGTCCGCAGCTTGAGCAGCAGTAGTCTGGCTTTTCTTTCATTTTTTCCTGGAAATACTGTTGGATAAATTGTCTATAACATGAGTCCGTGTGAACATATTGCAGCATGGAGTGGAGCTGTTTGTATTTGATCTCTTCCCGGTTCCTTATCGTCGTTAAGGCTTCCTCCATATTACGGCTCGTCTGTATAAAATAATCCGCCAGCTTCAAAAGCGGGTCTTTTTCATAAAGGACTTTTTTCCTATTATTCAAAGCCCAGATCAAATCTTCTCGGGTCGGCAAAGAGTCTTGAATAAAGTTCCGCTGGATGTACTCATCGCCTTTTTGGTACAGCAAGACAGCGACACTTTCATGACCATCCCGGCTCGCACGCCCTACTTCCTGCAAATACATCTCCAGCGAATCCGGCATATGGTAATGGATAATGAATCGAATATCTGGTTTATCAAATCCCATGCCAAAAGCGCTCGTTGCACAGACAACTTGAAAATCATTTTGCAGGAATTGCTGTTGAATTTTCATTTTATCATCCGCTTCAATATCTGAATGATAGCTCTCCGCTTTGATTTGATGGTCCGTACGCAGCCGCTCAGCCGTTTCATCCGCAAGCTTTTTACTTGTAAAGTAAATAATTCCGGGTCCTTTGATGGTTTGTGCATAATATAAAAGTTTTTCAAATTTGTCGCCGGCGCACTGCTCGACAATATACTTAATTTCCGGCCGGTCGACAGCCTGGACAATCTGCTTTGTGTTTTCGATCGACAAGCCCAGGAAGTCAATAATTTCTTTGCGCACACGTGCAGTAGCTGTCGCCGTCAAAGCCATGGTCGGCGGATAATTCAGCTGTCTTCGGACTTCCGCTAATACTAAATAGTCTGGCCGAAAATCCGTGCCCCAGTGAGAAATACAATGCGCTTCATCGACTACAAAGTGATTAATGTTGATTTGTTTTAAGTATTGCATAACTTCTTTATTCTGCAGCATTTCAGGAGAAGTATAGATAAAACGATACTTGTCCAATCTCCTAAAGATTCTTCTTCGTTCAGAATAAGGGGTTAAACTGTTGATTGAAACCACACTTTTCTCTCCCTGCAGCTTCAAATTCTCTACTTGATCCTGCATCAGCGACAATAAAGGTGACACAATTAACGTCGTGCCTTCTTCTATATATCCAGGCAGCTGATAACAGAGAGATTTGCCAGTACCCGTAGGCAGCATCACTAAAGTATCCTGACCAGAAAGAATCGACTCGATTGCTTCCCGCTGCCCTGGGCGAAAAGAAGGATAGCCAAAGCGCTCCTTCAATACTTTTTCCATTGTCTGGGTCATCTCTGACGCATCCTTTCTAACTCGACTAAACGAAAATACATGAACTCGATCGATTCAAAGTCGGCAATAGCTTCTTTGTATGTGTAATTCTCTTTTTTGGCAAATTGCTGGTTAAGCTGTCTATAGAGTTCTTCGGGTACAAAGGTTGTGTATGGAAAAGAATCGAAGACAAAAGCGATTTCCAGAACATGTTCTCGCACCGTATTCACTTTTACTTTTCGCATCTCCGCAATTTGTTCCAAAGCATGGCCAGCTTTCAGCAAATCGAACGTCTGCTTTGTACTAGCCGACAGACCTAGATTTCTTTCAGCCATTAATGTCTCTAAAATGGCTGAAACTAAGGGAACTTTTTTACTTTTTCTTTTGATTGTTTGTATCAGAACTTCTAAAGCATCATTTAAATAAAAGTGAAATTCTAATTTTTCCATCTGTAGGGCCGTTCTCACTTGCTCTGTGGTTTTTCCCGTTCGATCATGCCCTGTCAGCAGATTGGCCAGCACATTAGCCTGCTGTTCTTCGAGCTCTTCAAATAAATAACTCTGTTCTCTTACCCATTGTTTCATTAATCCCTTTCTATTTTCCCCAAATTGCTGAAACAAGCTGCGCACATTCTCCTGATGGTGTGGATGCTTAATGACAGGAATGTACGCTTTGTTCTGATGACTCAATTCTGAAAATACCTGAACAAACAATTGCAGCCGATTCCAAAAGGGCATTCTGACGGATGCGTATGAAAAACCAGTCACTTCTTTTGGGTAATAATGAGCAGAAAAATATTGTGAGCAGGCGGCTTGTCCGCTCTCCGTTAATCGGCAGCCCTTTTCTTCTTCGCGTAGCCAGCCTTTTTCCATGTGAGTTTCTGCAAGCTGCTTCAGCTGTTCCCGCTGAATAGCTGCTGAAAGGCCGAAACCGGCATGCCAGTTATTTCTTTCAATTCGATAAAACATAGAAGGAGTTCGTTTCGCATGAAATACATGAAGAATTTGAGAGATATTCGTTGCTCTTTCTTGGTCAAAATAGCTCAATAAATAAAATGAAAAATACTCGCTCGTCAAGACTCCCTCTCCTTTGTATTTCAATCTTTCCCTTATTGTACTAGTTTTCTCACGAAATAAAAAGACTAGCCTAAAATATACAAGCAGCTGTATATTCTAGACTAGTCTCAAGGAATGTTCTCTTTTTATTTTTTTATCGAGCTTCTACTATTAAAGGGTTATTCTCTTCTTTTAACTTTTCCAAGTGGTTATACAGCTTGTTATATAACGCAAAGAAGACGATGGATACGAAAGCTCCTTTTAATAAATTAAAAGGAATAACAGAAATGGTTAAATACTCACGCATCGGACCGACACTAAAGCCCATCACCCGCATATATAAAGGAGCGATGACTGCCCAGTTTAAAACAGATAAAGTGAAAGTCAGAGAGAAGGTTCCAATCCCGCTAGCGAGCATATTCATTTTTATATTTGGCATACGGTTCTTTATTAAATAGTAAATAGGCAAGGTGTAAGATAGCGTTGCTAAAAAGGCGGCTGTGTCTCCTATTGGGAAGCCTGCTTCTCCTCCGGACATCACGTAAGAGAGCAATGAGCGTACCCCTGCAATCGCTATACCAGCCATTGGCCCAAAGACATACATGCCTAACATAACCGGAATATCACTAAAATCAACTTTTAAAAACGGCGCCCATGGAAGGATCGGAAAACTAAATCTAGAGATAATCCATGCGAGTGCTGCCAATATACCTATAACCACAATCTTTCTTGTTCGTTTGTCATTCATTTATAAATCCTCCTAATAATTTTTTGCCAGCTTACAGCAATATAAATTAAAAAGGATTCATCTATTGAGGTAGAGCTAATAAAAAAAGCCTATTTATTATCCACAGGACAATAAATAGAGCTACATTCATACATATTTTGTATGCAAAAGCTCCATCTTCTTTATACCAGACTATACTGTCGGTACTGGAATCACACCAGTTCAGCTTTATTCTAAACAAAGAATAAAGGTCGTGGACTATACCACCGGTCGGGAGTTGCACCCTGCCCCTGAAGACGAATCATTTCTATTTAAATACATTGTACACGACTAAAGACCCTTTGTAAAGTATTTAGTTCGAATTCAAATCTTTTTTTATTCTGAAACCATTTTCTCTAATTGTTTTACCTCATGCGGTGTTAAAAAGCGCCATTCTCCAGATTGCAGATTATCGACTGTCAAGAAGCCAAAGCTCTCCCGCGTTAGCTTTTCAACAGGGTAGCCCATCGTTTTAAACATATTTTTCACTTGATGGTTTCGGCCCTCAATCAAAGTAATCCGAACCATCGTGGTTTTCGAATTACGGTCATAGCTTAAGATGTTGACTCGAGCAGGTGCCGTTTTCTCACCGTCAACAACGATTCCGCGCGACATGATATTCGCATCCTTCTTTTGGAAATGCCCGCTTGCTTTCACCACATAGGTTTTAGGAAACTCGAAGCTCGGGTGGGTGAGCTTGTAAGAAAGCTCGCCATCATTCGTTAAAAGCAATGCACCTGTTGTATCCCAATCCAAACGTCCTACCGGGTAAATTCTTTCCTCTACCCCTTCAATTAATTCAACGACTGTGTCCCGATTTTTTTCATCATCCACCGTTGAGATCGTTTCACGTGGTTTATTCAACAGCACATAAATTTTCTGCTCTCTTTCAATGGGAATATCATCCACAGTCACTTCATCATTGACTGAAACTTTTGTCCCCAATTCTGTCACTACTTTTCCATTCACTTTAACTCTTCCTTGTTGGATAATCTCTTCTGATTTACGGCGCGATGCAATTCCAGCATGAGCCATAACTTTTTGTAATCGTTCCATGTCATCCCTCCTTCATATTTTTTCTTATTCATTTGCTTCTAAATTTTGTTGAAAATCTTTAAAGAATAGATCCGATATTCCGTCCTCTTCCTCTGTTTCTGATAATTTCGGCAGTTCTTCTAGTGAATTAATGCCAAAATAATCCAAAAAGAAAGGAGTGGTGCTATAGAGCAGCGGCCGGCCTGGTTTATCTAAGCGCCCCGCTTCTTCAATTAACTGACGGGATTTTAGCTTCTGCAGATTCCCAGCCACTTGAACGCCGCGTATTTCTTCAATTTCCACACGCGTAATCGGCTGTCTATAAGCGATAATGGCTAAGGTCTCTAGCAAGGCGCGACTCAATGTTTGTGAAAAAGGGGACTGTGCATAGCGCTTAATATAGCTGGCATATTCTTTTTTTGTCACGATTTGGAATTTAGAGGCTGTTTCGAGCAGCAACAAGCCACTTTCTTTATCGGTTTCATATTTCTCCTCTAAGTCTTCAAGCAAAGCTGCCATAACATCCAAGGGTTGCTCGGTTAGTTTAGACAGTTCTTCTAAAGTCAACCCCTCATCTCCCGCTACAAACAGCAAAGCCTCAACAGTTGCTAAATCATTCACTCTATCCCTACTCTTCTTCCCCATTATTTTCAATCATCGTTATCGATATATCCGACTGTATGGAATCTTGACGGACAGTCACTTGGTTTTCCTTAATCAGCTCAAGCAAAGCTAGAAAAGTGACCACAATTGTCTGTCGCGTTGGTTTCTCCATTAACTCTGAAAAAGAAATCTGACTCTGTCCAGCCCGAACGAAATGGGAGCGGATATCCGCCATTTTTTCGACAACCGTAACTTCTTCTGCCTCAATTTGAGTAGGCTGAGGTGTTTCCAGCTGATGTCTTTTCAGCACATCTAAAAATAAATCAGCTAAGTCATCCACACCTAGACCCATTTCTTCTAATTCAACTTTTTCCTGATATTTTGAAATGTCGGCCGGATCTTTCCCGAAATAATCAGCCCGTTCTTCCGAGCGTTCCTCAAATTTCGGGACGACATTTTTAATTTGCTTATACTCGAGCAAAAGCTCCATCAATGGTTTTCTAGGATCTTCCTCTTCATAAAAATCCTCAGCCATCTCGGCCTGATTCTCATTTCGAGGCACAAGCATCTCACTTTTTATACGCATTAACGTTGCAGCCATCACAAAGTATTCACTCGCCACATCAATTTTCAGCGTTTGCATCTGTTTCAAATACTGCATATATTGCTGGGTGATTTGAGCGATCGGAATATCATAAATATCGATTTCCAATTTATTTATCAGGTGCAAGAGGAGATCAAGTGGACCTTCAAAAATATCCAATTCTAATTTTAACTCTTTTTGCTCTTTTGCCACTTCCATCCCACTCATTTCCTTACTTTTGTTGTTCGGTACGCTTTTTTTGCCAATTTGAGACGATAGAAGCCGTTTCAAGAGTAGACACAATGTTGCTTTCTGGGTAACGCTCATTTAAAGCGTCTAATATCTTGTATGAGATTCCTTCGTTCCGAAACGAAGGATCAATACTAATATGTCTGAGCAACACAAGCCCATCCTCTTTCTCAACACCCGCTAAACCGATTAGGTTGCCTGTTTCCTCACTTTGCCAGAGGAAAAGGTCCCGTATGTCCGAATTTCTATAGCGTTCAATTTCTTCCTCTATTCGGGCTGGTTCTTTAAAATCTTCAATGTAGGACAATAACCCCATAGAAATTTTCTCATAATCGTCATTGTATTGAATAAGCATTTCATCCCGCCTTTTTCTTTCAATCCTATTAGAAATCTTCTGGTAGAGTATTTTCAAAACGCATAAAGTCTTCAGGTGTTTCGCGTCGGATAGCTAAAAATTCTTTTCCATCTTCGACAAAGACTACTGCTGGCCGCGGTAATCGGTTGTAATTACTCGCCATTACAAATGTGTAGTCTCCTGTATTAAATACAGCCAGACGATCACCTGCTTCTACTTCTGGAAGCGGCAGATCCCAAATCAGCATATCTCCTGATTCGCAGGCTTTACCAGCGATAGAGACATTGGTCGTTGCTTTTGCATGCATTCGGTTGGCTACTTTCGCAAAGTATTTTGCATCATAAAATGCTGGACGGATATTATCAGCCATCCCGCCGTCTACCGCCACATAATGACGGACATCCGGCAATTTTTTCTGGCTGCCTACTTCATAGATGGTTGTACCGGCTTCCCCAACAATACTGCGGCCCGGTTCTATCCATAATTCCGGATAATCTAAACCATAGGCATCAAGCAATTCCATTAAATTTGTTGTAATCACTTTTAATTGTGCCCCTGATTGTGATTCCTCCTCTTCAGGAGTGTGCTGAATGCCAAAGCCTCCGCCAATATTAAAGACATTTAACTGAAAACCAAATGCTTCCTGCCATTCTTTCACATAATTTAAGACTTGTTTGATCGAAAGCAAATAACTATCCGTTTCAAAAATCTGAGAACCAATATGGATGTGTAAACCATCCAACTGGATATAAGGTGCACGCATTGCATGCTGGACTGCTTCTTGTGCTTGACCGCTTTGTAAATCAAAACCGAATTTTGAATCCATTTGACCGGTCATCACATATTTATGTGTATCGGCATCAATCCCTGGCGTCACTCGAAGAATGACCGTCACTTCTTGTTCGCGCTCCTGCGCGAGTGCTGACAGCATTTCAAGTTCATGAAAATTATCTACAATGATATGCCCGATATGATAATCCAACGCATCGACCAATTCCTGTCTGGATTTATTGTTTCCATGAAAGTTTATTCGCTCTCCCGGGAAACCTGCTTGTTTCGCAATAAAAAGCTCGCCTCCGGATACCACATCAATTGCTATCTTTTCTTGTTCGATCACTTGATACATAGCGACAGAAGCAAAAGCTTTACTTGCATAAGAGATATGGGCTGCCCCTTTGTAGTTTTCTAAAGCCACTCTAAAGCGCTCAATATTTTTCCGAATCGTTGAGACATCATAAATGAGTAAAGGTGTGCCATATTTATCTGCGAGTTCGATGGTATCCACACCATCAATTTCCAAATGGCCTTTCTCATTGACTTTCATTGTTTCTTGAAATTTAAATTTTTCTATTTTATTTGCCTTATCCATTTAAAAACCTACTTTATATTTAAGTTACAACTAACCATTATACACGATATGCTCGTAAAAACAAATCACAATCCTTTGAGCAAATACCACTCGTACGTTAACAATATTTGACTGGAATTGCAATTTATCCTCTAAGTTATCTTCTGTTTAGAAAAAATGCAATCTACTAAGTTTCAATCCAGTTAACTGAAAACCTAATAAATTGCATCTCTTCTATAAAGTTAGAATTAAAGTTTACCTAATAATGAAACAATCAGCTCTTTAAATGATGTACGAATTCTTGCGGACACTTCTATAACATCCTCATGGTTTAATTCGGCGCCCATACCAGCAGCCAAGTTTGTAATACAGCTTATCCCTGCAACGCGCAAACCTGCGTGACGAGCGACAATCACTTCAGATACGGTCGACATACCCACTGCGTCGCCCCCTAAAGTTCTAGCCATGCGAACTTCCGCCGGGGTTTCATAAGTAGGTCCTGTAAAGCCCATATAGACACCCTTTTTAAGCGGCAAATCTAATTCCTCAGCGGATTCTTCAATATACGTCTGATACTCTCGGTCATAGGCTTGGGAGAGATCCGGGAAACGCGGTCCGTATTTCTCATCATTCGGACCAATTAAAGGACTCGTACCGGTGAAGTTAATATGATCGGTGATCATCATTAAATCACCAGGTTCAAAGTTTTCATTCACACCGCCCGCTGCATTTGTAACGATAAGCGAATGAGCTTCCAGCATACTCATTACACGGACCGGGAAGGTGACTTCTCCCATTGAATACCCTTCGTAAAAATGGAAACGTCCTTGAAGCGCTAATACTTTTTTGCCGCCTAATGTTCCGTAAACAAGCTGTCCTGCATGCCCTTCAACCGTAGACACCGGGAAATTCGGAATTTCTTCATAGGCAATCACTACGCGGTCTTCAATTTCATCCGCTAATTCGCCAAGACCGGAACCTAAAATCAAGCCCACTTCTACTTCTTGAACTCCTTGGTCTTTAATATAATCCGCTGCTTGTTTCGCTTGCGTAAAAATCGTTTCTTCTGTCATATCTGTTGTCCTCCAATTAATTTAATGCATTTAAAAAGCTTGTACCATTTTCCATTGGTTCTAAATCAAAATTATCTAAAATAGTGGCCGCAATATCTGCAAAATAGCCTTGTGGAAGCTCCCCTGTTTTTTGGAATTTTTGACTATAAACCAATAACGGAACGTATTCTCTTGTGTGATCGGTTCCTGCAAAAGTTGGATCATTTCCATGATCGGCGGTTAAAATCAGCAGATCATCTTCTTGCAACTGCTCCATAAGCTCTGGGATGCGGGCATCAAATTCTTCCAACGCGTCACGGTAGCCTTCCGGATTGCGGCGATGGCCGTAGTTCGCATCAAAGTCGACTAAGTTTGTAAAACTAAGACCTGTAAAGTCTTTTTTCATCACGTCAAGCAGTTTATCGACTCCGTCCATATTAGATTCTGTCCGGACGGATTCCGTAATTCCTTGCTCATTAAAGATATCGATGATTTTTCCAACCGATAAAACTTCATAATCCGCTTCTTTCAAGTGATCAAGCATCGTCTTGTCAAACGGATTAAGTGCATAATCGTGGCGATTGCTCGTACGGGTAAAGTTTCCTGGCTCGCCAACATAGGGCCGGGCAATAATCCGGCCGATCATATAAGGTTCATCTTTTGTAATGTCTCGCACATACTCACAAATGTCATACAATTCTTCCAATGGAATAATGTCTTCATGAGCAGCTATTTGTAAAACAGGATCAGCCGAAGTATAGACGATAAGATCGCCCGTCTCCATTTGGTGCTCGCCCCATTCATCGATAATCTGCGTCCCTGATGCTGGACGATTGGCTACCACTTTTCGGCCCGTATAAGTTTCAATTTGTTCGATTAAGTCTTTAGGAAAGCCGTCAGGGAATACACGGAATGGCGTATCAATGCGCAAGCCGGCAATTTCCCAGTGGCCGGTCATGGTATCTTTCCCTACGGATTCTTCTTCTAGCTTCGTATAATAAGCGCTTGGTTTTTCAACCGGTTCTATAGTGGGAATAGGCGCAATGTTCCCTAAACCCATGGCTTGCATATGCGGCAGGGACAGCCCAGCCGCTTTTGAAATACTTCCAAGCGTATTCGCTCCTTCATCGCCAAAATCGGCGGCATCTGGCGCTTCTCCAATTCCTACCGAATCTAAAACGACTAGATGAACTCTTTTAAACATAAATTCCACCTTCTCTTCTCTATTCAATACTGCTTGCTATTCGATTTCTTCAATGACCGCACGCGGATGGTACTGATCATAAATATCTTTCATCCGAGCTTTGGTGATGTGAGTGTAAATTTGTGTGGTCGAGATATCCGAATGCCCCAACAACTCCTGCACAATACGCAAATCCGCACCATTTTCGAGGAGATGGGTAGCAAAAGAATGTCTCAGCATATGCGGCGACACATTCTGTTTGATGCCTGCCTTCTGGACGGTTTTCTTTAAATTTTTCCATACACCTTGCCTTGAAAGACCACCTCCGCGTGCATTTAAAAAGACATAAGGCGATTCTTCCGCGGCTCGTCTTTCAAAAATCGGCCGGCTGTCCATTAAATACTCATTTAACCAGTTCACAGCTTCACCGCCGACAGGCAAAATGCGCTCTTTGTTCCCTTTACCAACCGTTTGAATAAAACCCATGGATAAGTGCAATTCAGCCATCTCCAGCTGCACCAATTCAGTAATGCGCAAACCTGTTGCGTACATCACTTCTAAAATTGCACGATCGCGCAAACCAATGGGTGTATCCGTATCCGGCGTCTGGAGCAGCACTTCAACTTCTTTCATCGATAAAACTTTTGGCAGAACTTCTGCTTTCTTTGGTGTTTCCACATACTGCATCGGATCTTGTTCGGTGACCTTTTCTTGCCTTAGATACTGGTGAAACTGCCGCAAGCTAGATGTCATACGGATAATCGAATTGTTTGATTTCCCGTTTTCTTTAAGTCTCTGCAAAAACAATACAATATCATAACGGTCAATGGCCTTCCATTCTGTAATCTTTTCTTTCTCTAGATACTGAATGTATGTTTGAATATCCCTCCGATAACTCGTAATGGAATTTTCTGCTAAATCTCTTTCGATTTTTAAATGAACCAAATACTCTTCAAGAGGCTCTCGATCTATTTTTTCTTTACTCACAGGTTTCCAACTCTTTCTTTAAAAAACTCCGAGAATGAACAGTTTAAGTATAAAATAATTTATAGTGGATTACAATTCTCTTTCTTTTCCTTCAGGGGTTAGATAAGTGCCTTCTTTGTCTTGTTTAACAATCTTTTCTTTCATTAAGCGCCCGATCGCACGTTTAAACTGTCCTTTACTGATGCCAAAGTACGTGCGGATGGCATCTGGATCACTCTTATCATGGTAAGGAATCCGGCCGTCTTCAGAACGTTTCAATAATTCATAAATCATGGAAGCATCTTCATCCAGCACCTCATGGGCTCTAGGAAGCAAGGAGACATAAAGTACCCCATCCTCACGCAAACCGACAACTCTTCCCTCGACTTTTTGTCCTAAACGCGGTTCTTCGTCCCGTTCATTGGGATGAATGAATCCCATGTATCCTTCTTCAAGCGAAACATAACTGCCCGCTTTTAAAGCACTGATTATCGTTCCAGCGATATCCTCATTATGCATCTCCTTCGTGCCTTCTTTAAACACAGCTAAAAATTCATCAGGAGAAGCCAATCGGCCCCATAAGCGACCCTTTTCATCCGTGCGTACAGATAAATATAAGCGGTCGCCTTTACGCGGCCATAAATTTTTGAAGACTGGCAAATCATCCAGGGATACGACTAAATCTTTGTCAATCCAGCCCACATCCACAAAAACACCCAGTTCCCTCTGAACGGCTACGACCTCTCCCCAATCATAAGTTTCCGAATGAACAGTGGGGATTTCTGTCATTAACACCTGCTGATCTTTCTGGTTTGTGTAAGCAAACCCTTTGATCATCTCTCCAATTTCATAATTTTCAGGTGACTCATCCACTACCTTAAAGGTGACACCTTCTTTTTGAGCGAATAAGTTTTTTTCGTTTTTATCGATAACCATCGCTGTAATGATCGTACCTAGCACATTTTCCATTATATTACGCCTCCGCTTTCAAATTCTCTTCTTAATTATAACCAGGATCCCTTAGAAAATAAAGAAAGGACCCTGCACGCTTTTATGCAAAGTCCTTTGATTATTCAAATCGACTGTTCTTTGATTAAATAACGGTTGTTTCTCCACGGTATACAATACCACGGCGACTGTCAACAGTAATTAACTCACCATGGTTAATGAGTTCTGTTGCTTTTTCAGCAGCCACAACAACTGGAATACCCATTGCAATTCCTACTACAGCTGCATGCGAAGTTAAACCACCTTGTTCAACAACGATAGCTGCCGCTTTTTCGATTGCAGGCAAGTAATCTTTATCGGTCGTTTTAACCACTAAGATTCCATCGTCTGTCATGTTACTTACCGCTTCTTCAGCTGTCTTGCCGACAACTGCTCGTCCAACTACGGTTTCACTTCCAACACCTTGTCCTTGAACAAGTTTCGATCCAATCATTTGAATCTTCATTAAGTTGGTTGTTCCACTTTCACCAACCGGCACTCCAGCAGTAATGATAATTAAATCTCCTTCGTCAGCAAATTCATGTTCAACCACAAAGTTTGCAGCAACGTTAAACATGTCATCCGTAGATTCTGGTTTATCCGCAACTAAAGGAACAACTCCCCATTTCAGCGTCAAAGCTAAAGCTGTTTCTTTTGAGAAAGTCATAGCTAGAATATTCGCTTTAGGACGGTATTTAGAAATCATACGAGCAGTGTGTCCTGATTCAGTTGCAGCGACAATTGTACTGATGTCTAGGTTTTTAGCAGTGTGTCCAACCGCTTGACCGATTGCTTCTGTTGTATCACCTTCAGCATAAGCTTTTAGTGAATAAGCGTCTTGGTCTACTAATGAAGCTTCTGTACGAATCGCAATGTTGCTCATTGTACGGACAGATTCTACTGGGTAGTCACCAGCAGCCGTTTCTCCAGAAAGCATGATGGCATCTGTACCGTCAAAGATAGCGTTCGCCACGTCTGAAGCTTCTGCACGTGTAGGACGCGGGTTTGACTGCATAGAATCTAACATTTGTGTAGCTGTAATGACAGGTTTTCCTGCACGGCGGCATTTTTCAATCATTTCTTTTTGAACGATTGGAACTTCTTCTACAGGAATTTCTACTCCTAAGTCTCCACGCGCAACCATTAAGCCGTCAGCAACTGAGATAATCTCGTCTAAGTTGTCGACACCTTCTTGGTTTTCAATTTTTGGAATAATTTGAACATGAAGTGCATCGTGCTGTTCTAAAATTTCTTTAATTTCAAGAACATCACTTGTACGACGAACAAATGAAGCAGCGATAAAGTTAATGCCGTTTTTAATTCCGAACTCAATATCGGCACGGTCTTTATCTGTCAATCCTGGCAAGTTTAGAGAAGCGCCCGGAACGTTTACCCCTTTATTGTTTTTAAGCGCTCCTGAGTTTAGAGCTTTTGTAACAATCTCTTGGTTGTCTGTGTCAATCTCAGTGACTTGCAGTTCAACCAGACCGTCATCTAATAAAATGGGCATGCCAATTTCTACGTCATTGATCAAACCATCGTAGGAAACAGAGAATTTTTCTGCCGTTCCTTCGACTTCTGTCATAGAAATACGAATGGTATCACCTTTTGTGATATTTACCACTTTATCCGCCATTTTGTGTGTACGGATTTCTGGTCCTTTCGTATCTAGCATAATACCGATTGGTTTTTCTAATCGTTCAGAAATTTCACGTATACGCTCAATTCTCGTCAAGTGCTCGTCATGATCACCATGTGAGAAGTTTAAGCGGGCAACGTTCATACCAGCTTCAATCAGTTGCTCAAGTGTTTCCTCCGATTCACTTGCTGGTCCAATCGTACATACAATTTTTGTTCTTTTCATATTTAATATAGTCCTTCCTTAAAAGAGATTTATATTTATTAAATTAAATACTTATTTAATTCATGCAAATGCAATTTTGGTTGGTGATATAAATTATGGAAAATATCATTAAATTCATTTGTTCCGACCTCTTCGTCAATAAGTGCTACACAAAGCCCTGTAGCTCCCTCACTTATCAATTCAACAGCTTTTGCGCCGAAACGGCTGCCGATTACTCGGTCTCGAGCGGTTGGCACTCCTCCACGCTGTACGTGGCCTAATACCACCTCTCGGATGTTAAATGAATCATCAACTGCTTGAATTTGTTCGATCAGTTCGTTAGCTGGCATAGCTCCTTCAGCCAGGACGATGAGTCCTTGGTTTTTCCCGCGGTCAAATCCTCCGTTGATTGTATCAACAATGTCTTTGACACTAAACTCAATTTCCGGAACCACGATGGCTTCTGCTCCAGCGCCTAAACCGCTCCAAATTGCGATATCGCCTGCGCTGCGCCCCATAACCTCAACAACTAGTACACGGCCATGAGAACCCGCTGTATCACGCACACGGTCGAGTGCTTCCACCACTGTATTGACCGTTGTGTCAAAACCTAAGGTATAATCTGTACCCGGGATGTCATTATCAATTGTTCCTGGAACTCCTATGGTCGGGAATCCATGGTTAGATAATGCTTGCGCCCCGCGGAATGAACCGTCTCCACCAATGACAATAACCCCTTCAATGCCATGCTTTCTTAATTGTCTAATTCCTTCGAGCTGTCCTTCTTCCGTTTTAAATTCTGGGTAGCGAGCTGAGAATAAAAGTGTTCCGCCGCGATTAAGTATTCCACCTACATCATTAGACTTCAGACGTCTAATGTCTCCTTCAACCATTCCTTTAAAGCCGTTAAAGATCCCGTAGATTTCTAATCCGAGTGATTCTCCCCTGCGAACTACTGCTCGAACGGCAGCGTTCATGCCGGGGGCATCTCCTCCACTGGTCATTACACCAATCTTTTTCATATTCTACCACCTTAAAATATATTCCATAAAAATATTCTTCCAACTGTTATAATACCATTTTTTATTTATAATGTCTTACATCTTTACTAAATTACCCTGTTTTTAGCAAATAATTCTCCCTGCCAAACATTTTTTCAAGCAAAGCGAACAATTTAGGGTCATTTATGACATGATATTCCTTTTTGAAGGGCAGTTGCTCTTTTGTTTCCTGATTATATATGACAACCGGTATACTTCCATGATACTGTTTTAAAAGCTTTTGTAAAGCATCTAATTTTCTTTTTTGGTTTTTTACTGATTCAAATCGAATATAAAGAACCTGTTTCGTTCTTTGCTTTTCTTCTTTTTGCTGAATCTCTTTGGCATTTACAATTTTACTGGCAATCATTTTAAGGGGCATCTGATTTTTCTCCACTTCCCCTTCAACCAATATTGTATCTCCTTCATCGAATAACTGAATCGCTTGGCGATGAACATTGGGAAAAAGGGTTAAAGAGACTTTGCCCGAAGAGTCAATGGCATCTACAAATGACATAGGGTGCCCGTTTTTAGTTTGGATACGGGTTATTTTTTCAACCACCACTAAAATAGACACTTTTTTCATTTGACTGGCATCCGCTAAATAAACGATATTGGAATTCTCACGCAGTGCGTTATACTGCTCTCCAGGTTCCGCTGTGAAATAATAGCCGGTAGTTTCCACTTCCTGCTTCATTTTTTCTTCATCGGATAATTCCGGCACTTCAGAAATCGTCGGAGCAAAAAGCTCAAAAAGTTCTGTGTTTCCGCTGCTCATCGCTATACTTTCGAGTACACTAGACAATGAATCGAGCAAGGAGGCTCTTGTATCACCCAACCCATCAAAGGCTCCACTATAAATGAGCGGGCGAATAACATCTTCTGACAACCACCGGCTGTCTATACGGTTTAAAAATTGGAGAAAAGATGTATACTCTCCATCATTTTGCCGTTCCTCTATAATCGCATAGATGAAATCGCGCGGAAGCCCTTTGACAATATTTAAGCCAAAGCGCAGCTGTTTGTTGTCAATTACAATCGTCCGGTAACTCTTATTAACATCCGGCCTTAAAAAGGTGACGCCTGCTCGCTTAGCTTCAGCTGTATACTTTTTCATTTTCTCTTTGCCCGAGGAATTCATGACCGAAGCATAGAAACTTGCTGGATAGTTGGCCTTTACATAAGCCAGCTGATAAGCCACTTTTGAATAAGCGACCGCATGCGAACGATTGAAACCATAATCAGCAAATTGTTCAATATACCCATAGACTTCGCGGGCTGTTTCTTGACTGTACCCTTTTTTTACCGCTCCTGCAATAAAATTTCTTCGGGCTTCTTCAATCGCCTGATGGTCCTTCTTTGAAATCGCCCGCCGCAAAATATCCGCTTCATTCAGCGTGTAACCCGCTAATTTCGAAGCCACTTGCATGACTTGCTCTTGGTATACCATGATGCCGTAAGTGACTTCTAATATTTCTTTTAAATCATCATGAGGGTAACGGATCGCTTCCTCGCCATTTTTACGAGCAATAAACGTATCGATTTGTTCCATAGGCCCAGGTCGATATAAAGCATTTACCGCAACAATATCCTCAAAGGAGTTCGGCTGAAGTTTTCTTAACACCCGCCGAATGCCAGGAGATTCAAATTGAAAGACTCCTTCTGTATTTCCTTGCCTAAACA
>CAZKSU010000017.1:0-18573 GCA_964555455.1 uncultured Carnobacteriaceae bacterium | reverse complement strand
TGTTCTCTATCCTGACAATTCGGAAGAAGCAGAAAAAAGCATGAATGAAAGCTATGCATTGGATGCCTATATGCAAGAAAACATGATTAGTTTTATGGCGAATGGCTATACCAATGAAGCTTTAGAAAATGCGGGCACCGTGTATAATCCGCGTATTGAACAGAATAGGGCTGATGTCTTAATGCTGTCGTTAGCCCAATCATTAGAGGCACGCGATGTTTTATACTCCATTTTAAAGAATACTGACTCGACAAAAACTCTGACGGGTATCCTTTCCGCATCTCGTCGAAGCTATGTTTGGTTCATTATCAGTTCGTGCATATTTAGAAGAATTCGAGTATGATGATAAAGTATGGATCTTACAAAAATTCCTGATCAACGATCAAAAATAGACGCTGATTTATATGTTGTTTCAAGACTGGCTATTTTTGAAGACTGAATAAACAAAATCGATAATTAAGGAGAGAAAAACAACAATGGTTAAAGATGTTTTACTAGTAGACGATACAGCATTTATGCGTATGAAATTGAAAGACATTTTAGAAAAAAATGGGTATAACGTTGTAGGCGAAGCTGAAAATGGAGTGGAGGCTGTCTCCTTATATCAAGAACTAAACCCTGATGTAGTCACAATGGACATTACGATGCCTGAAATGGACGGCATTGAAGCGTTAAAGCAAATTAGAGCAGCAGATAGTGAAGCCAAGGTTATTATGTGCAGTGCAATGGGGCAGCAAGGAATGGTTATGGATGCCATTAAAGCAGGCGCTGTGGGTTTTATTGTAAAACCATTTGATACGGATCATGTCGTTGAATCATTAAGTAAAGTCGCTCAATAAAGGAGGAAAAGCATGCAATAGCCATTTTCTCTTATCAAAAAAACACTAGGGGATTCTTCTGACGGCTAGTTGATACCCAGCTGCCTCTTGTTTAAGTATGGGATAAAGAAGAGGCAGCTGAAATGGAAGCTGCTGCTTCTGAAGCACCGCAAGCCTCTCCAAGAGAAGAAGAGCAAGAAGCCCCTCAAGAAGTATTGCGAGAAGAAGGGCATAAAGAAGAAGGACAAGAAAAAGTCAGCGTCCAAAAGCCTGTATTGCAGCCGCTAAAAGAAAAAAACGGGCAGCATAAACCTAAAGATTTTGATTTGATTATGGATGTGCCTTTAGCGTTTAGTGTCTTGCTCGGTGAAAGCAATACATCCATTCGGGATATCTTATCCTTAGGCACCGGTTCCGTCGTCGAATGAGATAAAATGACTGAAGAGCCTTTAGATATTTTCGTGAATGGGAAAAAATTGCTCAGGGAGAAGTTGTGGTCATCAATGAAGACTTCGGCATCCGCATTACAGATAGATTAAGCAAAGAAAACCGAATACAAGACTTACGAAAAATAACCTCCTTCTGTTTATAAAAAGGGGGTTTTTAGTATCCCTCTTATCAGATGAGCAGAGGAATCGGCGGAAAGTTTAGATCAGAGCCAATGAGTCCATCCCCCTTATTTTTAGGAGGTACGGTATAATGAAGAAAAGGAGCTTGATGAATCACATGAACAAAAAACCAGTTTTGCCTACATTCAATACCGACAATGGCATTGAATTTGGCGTCTATACATTAGGCGATCACTTGCCTAATCCAGAAACGGGGCAGCTGATTCCTGCGAGTCAGCGCCTGGAAGAAATCATTGAGTTAGCTAAATATTCAGAAAAATTAGGCTTGGATGTGTTTCAGGTCGGAGAGTCGCATCAAAAGTACTTTGTGGCTCAGTCTCATCTCATTCTGCTTGCAGCGATCGCAAGAGAGACGGAAAAGATTAAACTCTCTTCTGGGGTGACGACATTGAGTGTTTTAGATCCGGTCCGTGTGTTTGAGGATGCAGCCACCATCGATCTGCTGTCTGGCGGCAGAATGGAAATTATCGCTGGACGCGCTTCGCGCATCGGCTCTTTTGAGCTGTTCGGCTACGACCGCCGCGATTACGAGGAGTTATTTGAAGAAAAACTGGAGCTGTTGCTTCAAATTAACCAAAATGAGGTCGTAGACTGGTCAGGGAAATTTCGGCCGGAGCTGAAAGAGGCGGAAGTTCTTCCGCGGCCAGAGAATGACCGCAAAGGACTGCCGATTTGGCGCGGTGTCGGAAATTCCCAAGCTTCAGCGATTAAAGCTGGGCGCTTAGGGGTTCCGCTTTATCAAGCGCATTTAGTGGGAGCGGCTCAAACTTACCAGCACCGCATTCGTCACTATAAGGAGGCTGGCTATGAAGCCGGCTTTACGGATGAAGAGCTGCCGGTGGGCACAGGCAGTGTGTTGCATTTAGCGGAAACCACAGAGGAAGCCTTTAAAACTGGATACCCAAGTTTTAACGCCGGCTTTCGATTGACCAATGGGCAGGATTTCCCTAAAAGGGCCTTTGCTCAGGGACGAAGCCCTAAAAGCGTTGCTTTAATCGGCAGTCCGGAATTGATTACAGAGAAAATGATTTACCAATATGACCTCTACAAGCAGCAGCGCTTTACTGTCCAAGTGGATTTCGGCGGACAACCTCTTGAAAAAGTGAAAGAGACACTGGATATTTATGTCCAAGAAGTTCTGCCGAAAGTCAAAGCGCATATTATGAAAAGAAAAAAGGAGTCTACCTCACAATGAAGATTTTAGTTTTATCTGCTTCGACTATCGGGAATCGAACAAGAGTAGCCACAGAGACCGTTTACGAGTCATTGAAGCAGCAAGCTGGAGCAGAACATGCAATCACTTTTATCAACCTGCAGGAAAAAGACATCGTGTTTAGTGATGGCAGAAATTATCTCGATTACAAAGGAGATACCGGAGAAGTCACGCGAGCGATTATGAACAGTGACGTGATTTTTTTGGGCACACCTATTTTCCAAGCTTCTATTCCGGCTTCTTTAAAAAATATCTTTGATTTATTGCCGCAGAATGCTTTGGAATTTAAAACAGTCAGTATGATTGTCACCGCCGGATCAGACAAACATTTTCTCGTTCCTGAAATACAGCTGAAACCCATTCTCGGCTATATGAAAGCCAACATCGTCCCCAATTATGTCTTTTTGCTTGATTCAGAAATCATTGACCGAGAAATTACTAGCGATGAGGTGTTTTTTAGAATCGATACCTTAGTGGAGGATACGATGGTATTGGCGGAAACCTATCAAGAAGTCTGGCGAAAACAAGAAGAAAGCTATGGATTTTAGGAGGGTATCGTATGACGAAACTTCAAAAGAAACGAGTGTATGACGAAGCAGAAAAGTCCGACGGCTACCGGATCTTAGTGGACCGCTTATGGCCCCGCGGGATTAAAAAAGAAGAACTGCCTTATGAGTTGTGGGCCAAGTCGATCACTCCTTCCGATGGCTTGCGCAAATCCTTTAATCATGAGGAAGACAAATTTGAAACCTTTAAAAAAGAGTATCTTTACGAGCTGGCTGAAAATGAAGAAGCCGCAGCTTTCATTGAGGCAGTAAAAGAGCAGCTAAAAGAACAAAATGTCACTTTGCTGTATGCGGCCAAGGACAGAGAGATAAACCAGGCAGCTGTTTTGCTGGACTGGCTCGATGAGCAGCTGCAGAAGGAAAATTAGAAAACGAATCGGTTTAGACATATAATGAAGGAAAATGAATATAAGGTGAGGAATCCGAATGAATGAAGAAATACTGAAATTAGTTGAAGCCTATGATTTAGAAACACGCAAATTGCGCCGCTATTTCCATGAGAATCCAGAAGTGTCGACACAGGAAGTAAAGACTTCTCAATTTTTAAAAGAGAAAGCCCGTGCACTGGGTCTAGCCATTGAAGAAGTCCCGAAAGCAGGAGAGAGCAACGGCCATGGATTTATCGCTACATTGGACACTGGGCGCCCAGGACGAACAATCGGTCTGCGAACAGATATCGATGCTTTGCCCGTCACAGAAACCCGCGAAAATTTAGCGGGCCCCAGAAACTGCATCTCCAAAAGAGAAGGGCTAATGCATGCTTGTGGACATGACGGACATATGGCCATCTTGCTGACTGTCATGCAGATTTTAAATGAATTAAAAGACCGCTTAGCCGGAAAAATCATTTTTATTTTCGAAGAAGGGGAAGAAGTGTCTGCAGGCATCCATGAAATGGTCAAACTATTGGAAGATAAACAGATTGACGCTGTGTATGGCAATCATTTAGCTTCTTTTCTGGATACCGGAGAAATTTCAGCCGATCCCGGTCCGGTCATGACGGCGGTCACCAATATTGACTTTAAGGTGATTGGCCGTGGCGGACACGGCGCTCGCCCTGATTTATCTATCAATCCGCTTTATGCAGGCGTTGATATATTGAACAGTTTATCGGTCGCTTGGAACAACCAACTGGATATTGAAAAAACAGTGACTCTCGGCATTACTCAATTCCATGTCGGAGAAGCCAACAATGTGTTTGCGGATGAAGCACGCATTGGGGGGAGCATCCGGTATTTTGATGAAAAGGCAGGTGCTCATGCCTATGAAGTTGTCAATAAAGTGGCACAGAATGTCGCTTCCGTCCATAATTGCCAGATTGAAGTGATGCCTAAAGCAGGGCCGCGAACACTGCCAGTGGTAAATGATGAGAGTCTGGCTCATCAAGTGCAAGAAGGCGTAGAGGAGTTATACCCCGGTCATCTGGTCGAAGGAAACACCTGGTATGCATCAGAGCCTTTTGCTTATTACGGAAAAATTGCCCCTTACGTGTTTACTTTTGTCGGCATAAAAAATGAGGACTACGGTTCGGGTGCTGAACATCACAATGAGTATTTTGATTTGGATGAAGACGCCCTGCAATATGCTGTAGGCACGATGACAAAATTTGCAGTCGATTACTTAACAAAATAGCCTATAAGATAAGGAGAATGTTATGCACTACGATTTTACATCCTATGTTGACCGAAGCGGAACAGGAGCGGACAAGTGGGAACTCATGAAGAAGATGAATCCTCAAGTGGAAGAAGGGGTGCTGCCTTTATCGGTAGCGGATATGGAATTCAAAAGCGCTCCTGAAATTTACGGCGGTCTGATGGCCTACTTAAAGAGCTCGCCAATTTTAGGCTATACCCATGCTCCGGCGGGGTATTTAGAAGCAGTCGTTGACTGGCAAGAGAAACGCCATGACTGGACGATTGAACGGGAGTGGATTGTATCTTCTGCCAATGTCGTCTCCGCCATCTATACGGCAATCAAAGCTTTTTCAGTTGAAGGGGACGGAGTGCTGATCTTTCAGCCTGTGTACAAGCCTTTTCGGGACACGGTCAAAGAAACCAAGCGAACCGTTGTCAATATGCCTTTACTGGAAAAAGACGGTGTGTACACGATTGATTTTGATCGTTTTGAAGAAGCCGCCAAAAAACCTGAAAACAAGCTGCTCTTATTTTGCAGTCCGCATAATCCTGTAGGGCGTGTGTGGACAAAAGAAGAGCTTGTCCGCTTAGCTGAAATTGCCGTTCAAAATGATTTAATCGTTCTTTCAGATGAAATCTGGTATGACTTAATTCAGCCCGACCATACCCATACGGTGCTGCATAAGGTCAATAAAAGATTGCAAGACCGTCTGGTTACTTTTACATCTGCTTCCAAACCGTTTAACTTAGCAGGGATTTCAGCGGCGAACACCATTATTTCCAATGCCTCTTTCCGTCAGAAATTTAAAGAAGAACTGCAGGCGAATCATTTAGCCAGTGTGAACATTTTAGGATTCGAAGCGGTTCGCTTAGCTTATACACAGGGCGAAAAATGGCTGGATGAATTAAATGAAGTGGTCTATAGCAATCAAGTCTTTGTGCAAGAATTTTTCCAAGCCAATTATCCAGCCATCCAAGCACCGATCAGCGAAGGCACTTATGTCCAGTGGCTGGACTTCCGCGCAGTGGCGCTGAGTGAAAACGAACGAACCGAGCTCTTGACCGAGGCTCAGTTCTTTACGAATCCGGGACGAATGTTTGGAACAGAGGGCAAGGGCTTTGAGCGAATTAATGTGGCTGTGCCAAGAACGGCTCTAGAAAAACAGCTCAAACGTCTGCTTGATGCCCTGCCAAAAAAATCTGAATAAAAGCATTGCAGCACTCAAGAAACCGTCCATGGGTTTCTTGAGTTTTTATTTGGCGAGAATTTGGTAGAATGGAAGAGAGATTGATGGAGGAAGGAAGTGTATGCAATGAAAATAGGGTTTATATCGGATTTGCATATTGATCGCAACTACGAAAGGCCGCCGCAGGACTATTTATCCATTCTGCGGACAGTGGCTGCAGAAAGAAAATTAGAGATGTTAGTGATTGGCGGGGATATTTCCAATCATTATACAAAGACCTTATCTTTTGTTGAGAAACTGCAAAGTCAGGCCGGCATTCCGGTGTACTTTATACCGGGAAACCATGATTTCTGGGAAGAGAAGGAGGCGGTCAAAGACACGAAAGGCATTTACCAGCTTTATAAAGCCCATCCTCAAAGCTTAATCGAAACGCCGGTCCGGCTAAATGAAGAATATACGCTGGTCGGACATCCGGGCTGGTATAACCATGCCATTTACGACAAGGAGCGATTTAGCTCGGACGAAGTGGAGCATGGAAAATTCCGCTGGACCTATTGGCAAGATAAATTGCGGATGGACTGGGAGATGTCCGACCGTGAAGTCTCCAAAGTATTTAGTCAAATTATTGAAGAAGATTTAAAAAAAGTTACCACCCCTAAAACGATTTTACAGACCCATGTGGTGACCATTCCCGAATTTACTATGCCTATGCCGCATCGCATCTTTGATTTCTTTAATGCTTACATGGCCACCGACGACTTAAAGCAGATTTATACCAAATACCCGATCAGCCACCAGCTCATGGGACACGTTCACTTCCGTTCTGAAATTCTTCGAAATGAAACCCAGTTCATTACTAATTCATTGGGTTACAGGCGTGAATGGTGGAGCAAGGATTTAGAAAGAGAAGTTCAAAAAAGTTTGTATGTCTTAGACTTAGAGGAAAAGAGCGAAAAAAATTAAAGAAACGCCCTGTATGAGGACTTCTTATTTGCTGCTGGAGTGCTTGTTCACCAGTCAGGGGACTCCTTGGTGCGGACGAGGGTTAAAAAAGGAGAGGCTTCCCAGTTAGCCCGAAAGATGATGTCATCTTTTTGCAAAAAATGGTAAAATAAAAAGAAAAGGGATAGACAGGAAAGGCGTGGCCAGATGGCGAAGTATTATATCAATCAAAAATTTTCCTTAAAGGACCGTTTCACGATTTTAGATGAAGAACAAAGAGATGTCTTTATGGCGGAAGGGCAGTTTCTTTCAATCGGGAAAAAAATTACGCTCTCGACAATGGCTGGCGAAGAGCTGCTGTTGATCAGAGAAAAGGTTTGGACTTTTTTATCCCAGTATGACTTCTTTATCGGGGATGAATTGATTTGTGAGATGAAACAGGAATTCACCTTTTTTAAGAAAAAATATAAAATCGTCACCCCGCCTTGGCGAATTGAAGGAGATATCTGGGCTTTAAATTATGAGATTATTGAAGGCAGCCGAGTCATCGCAAGAATCCAAAAAAAATGGTTCTCTTGGATGGATGCGTACGAGATCGATATATTTGAAGAAGATTATACAGAACTTCTATTAGGGATTGTGATTGCTATTGATGCGGATCTGGAGAATTCAGGAAATAGTTAACTCGAATCCAGAAAAATCATAGAAACAGTGTTTTTTATATTCTTATTGCCTGTTTTTTCACGAATGAAATATTGGTATTCAAAAAGTGAAAGCGTTATACTGAGTGCAGTATAAAAGAGCAAGGGGAGTGTATGCTGAATGACAAGAACAGTTTATACGAATTACTGGGTAAATGAACGGGACGATGTGAAGAAACAGCACGGAAGCTATAACTCAGAAGAAGAAGCTGTCAATGCCGTATTTGCTTGGTGGGAGATTCATGATGAGAGCCATGGAAGTGTGGACTATAACCGCACAAATACGGGTGCGCTGGAAATTCTATATGGAGACCCAAATTACTATTATCGGATTGAAAAAGGTGAGACAACAACCCCGCTGCCAAAGACATCTTATAAGGTGAAGTCACGAGGAGAAATTGAAGCTTTCAGACAAAAACATCAATTAAATGAAGAAACCTTTGTTTTTGATGAACTGCCTGAACCGTATCGGGACCGCTTGATCGTAGCGATGGCGGATGTAGAAGAAGCCAGAAAGTATACGTATACAGAAAACGGACAGCCGATTGTGAAAGCATTTGAGAAAAAGAAACAAGTATAGAGTGTACAACAAAAGGGCTTCTCAAAAGAGAACCCTTTTTTATTTGGCTGCGAGCGAAGAAATGTATGCGGAATTCTAGAAGCAACCATGTTATACTATTAAAGAATAATTTAGAGGATTTAAATAATTGGGAACGGGGAGAATAAGATGAAATATAAAGATGATAGCTTAGCGCTGCATATGGATTTATATGAAATCAATATGGCGTATACTTACTGGAAAAAAGGAAATGCCGACAAAAAAGCTGTTTTTGAAGTCTACTACCGTGAAAATCCATTCGGAATGGGGTATACCCTTTTTGCCGGCTTAGAGCGTGTTGTAAAATATATCGAGGGGTTAACTTTTACCGAATCGGATATATCTTATTTGAAAAACGAATTGAATTATGAACAAGAATTTTTAGATTATTTAGCCAATTGGGAATTTAGAGGCACCATTCGAGCGATGCGCGAAGGAGAAGTCGCTTTTGCGAACGAGCCATTGATGCAGGTTGAAGGGCCGATTTTGGATTGCCAATTGGTGGAAACAGCGCTGTTGAACGTGATCAACTACCAAACGCTGATCGCAACAAAGGCGTCTAAGTTAAAGACGGCCGCTCAAGGCGATACGGTGATGGAGTTTGGCGCAAGACGCGCACAAGAAATGGATGCTGCTCTATGGGGCGCCCGGGCTGCTTATATCGGCGGAGTGGAGTCAACAAGCAATACACGTGCGGCTAAATTATTTGGCATTCCCGCATCCGGCACCCATGCCCACGCGCTTGTCCAGGCCTACCGTGACGAATACCAAGCGTTTAAAGCCTATGCGGAAACGCATAGAAACTGTGTGTTTTTAGTGGATACCTTTGATTCGATCGAAATTGGCGTACCAAATGCGATTCGCGTTGCGGATGAAATGGGCGACAAAATTAATTTTGTCGGCGTCCGCCTGGATTCGGGGGACTTGTCTTACCAATCCAAACGCATCCGAGAGCTGCTTGATTCGGCGGGCTATGAAGAAGCTCAAATTTTTGCTTCCAATGATTTAGATTCAGAAACCATTCTCAGCTTAAAAATGCAAGGAGCTAAAATAGATGTCTGGGGCGTCGGGACCAAGCTGATTACCTCTTATGATCAGCCGGCCCTTGGTGCAGTATATAAAATCGTATCAGTTGAAGGCAATGATGGTAAGATGCATAATACACTTAAACTGACGGCGAATGCTGAAAAAATATCCACTCCTGGTAAAAAGCAAGTATGGCGTATCCGTTCAAATAATGATACAAAGCCAGAAGGAGATTTAGTGACCTTAGAACACGAAAGACCGGATCAGCTCGATGAGTTATTCATGTTCCATCCGCAGTACACGTATATCAACAAAACAGTCCGCGACTTCACGGCTCGGCCTTTGCTTACAGATATTTTCAAAGACGGCAAGCTTGTCTATGAGCTGCCGGAATTAGAAGAGATTAAAGCCTATGCCCAATTGAGACTGAGTGAACAATATGAAGAACACCGCCGTATTTTGAATCCAGAACAGTATCCGGTTGATTTATCTCAAGAGCTCTATGATTTAAAGGTGGAGACAATCAATCATTTCCGTCAATTATCTTATGGAGAAGACAAAGCTTCAAAGTTTTAATGAGGAGGATAGAGGATGTCAAGTTTACAAGAAGAGATTATCCGTCAAATGGGTGTCCAGCCGGAAATTCATCCGGAAGAAGAAATTCGAAAATCCATTGAGTTTATGAAAGATTACTTAAAGGCGCATCCATTTTTAAAGACCTATATCTTAGGTATCTCGGGCGGCCAAGATTCTACACTGCTTGGGAAACTGGCCCAGATGGCTGTGGAAGAAATGCGGGAAGAGACAGGAGACGAAACTTACCAATTCATTGCGATGCGTCTGCCTTACGGCAAACAAGGTGATGCCCAAGATGTCGAAGAAGTGCTCGACTGGATCAGCCCGGACCAGATTCTTACCGTAAATATTCAAGCAGCTGTCGATGCGCTGGTTGAACAATTTGACCAAGAAAATTTTGCGGTTTCTGATTTCAACAAAGGGAACATTAAAGCGCGGCAGCGGATGATTGCGCAATATGCAGTAGCTGGAGATACAAACGGCGTTGTTTTAGGAACGGATCATCCAGCAGAATCAGTGACCGGCTTCTTTACTAAATATGGCGACGGCGGAACAGATATCTTGCCACTGTATCGGCTGAATAAGCGCCAAGGGGCCTCTTTGCTCAAAGCTTTAGGCTCACCTGCGTATTTTTATGAGAAAATCCCAACGGCTGATTTACAAGACGATAAACCGGCCTTGAGTGACGAAGCTGAATTAGGCGTCAGCTACGACCATATTGATGATTACCTTGAAGGAAAAGCAGTCCCGGAAACAGCCAAGAACCGTATCGAACAATTATATAGGAATTCGAGACATAAAAGACACTTGCCGATCACTATTTTTGATGATTTTTGGAAAAATTAGCCACCCAGTGCGGCAGCTAAAAAGTGAGAAGTTAGAGGTGAAATCCTATGAATAAAGTGATCATCCATGCTAAAATGTATACTGGGAAACGGATGTATGCGGATGGTTTTATTCGGTACGATGACAAAGTCCAGGCAGTCGGTGAGATGAAAGATTATTCACCAGAAGAGACAGACACTGTTGTACAGGATGCCAAAGGCAAAATTCTCGTACCCGGTTTTATAGACGTTCACAGCCATGGCGGCTACGGGACGGATAATATGGACGGCGATCCAGAAGCGATGAATGAAATGACTCAAAAAATGCTGAGCGAAGGTATTACCAGTTACTTTCCGACCACGATGACGCAAGCAGACGGCAAAATCGAGAAAGCTTTAAGGGGCATTCGGGAAGCGAAGGAAACCAATCCGATGATTCAAGGCATTCATTTGGAAGGTCCTTTTGTTTCTCCAAAATACAAAGGCGCACAGCCCGAGAAATTTATGCGGGCTGCGGATGCAGAAACAATGGCCCGCTGGAATGCAATCAGCGGAGGCAATATTCGCTTAGTGACGTATGCCCCTGAGCTTGGGGATGTTTCAGCGTTCGAACAGTACTGCAAAGCGCATGAGATAGTATTAAGCGCTGGCCATTCTGGCGCCACTTATGAGCAGCTGAAACAATCGAAAGCCAGTCATGTCACACATCTTTTTAACGGCCAGCTCGGTTTACATCACCGAGAAATTGGGGTTGCAGGCTTTGCTTTGCTTGAAGAAGAGGTCTACACAGAGATGATTGTTGACGGCTTTCACATTTCACCAGAAATGGTAAAGCTTGCTTTTAAAGCCAAAGGCCCCAGTCATCTCTTGCTGATTACCGATGCGATGCGCGCCAAAGGTTTTCCAGAGGGAGAAAGTGAACTAGGCGGGCAAAAAGTGATGGTCAAAGATAAACAAGCGCGTCTGGAAAACGGTGCACTCGCTGGATCCGTATTGACCTTCAATGATGCCTTCAAAAATATGATGGCCTTTACGGGCTGCAGTGTAGAAGAGGCGGTCCAAATGAGTTCGGTTAATCAAGCCAGAGAGTTTGGCTTAGTCAACAAAGGGATATTAGCTGAAGGGAAAGATGCCGATTTTGTTTTAATGGACAAGGAGTTCAATGTAAGGAACACTGTATTGGGAGGGAATATGCATGAGTTCGGATAATATCGAAATTATAGTAGTCAAAGATGCCGCTGAGGGCGGCAAGAAAGCATTTGAAATCGTGAAAAAAGAAGTAGAAGAAGGGTTGAAGGTCATTGGTTTGCCGACTGGAAGCTCGCCGGAGCCAATGTATAAAGAAATAAGCGAAAGCGACTTAGATTTTTCAGAGATTGTGGCGATCAATCTGGACGAATACATTGGTCTGGAAGGCGATCATCCGCAAAGTTACGAATACTTTATGAATAAACACTTATTCAACCAGAAACCTTTTAAAGAAACGCATATTCCAAACGGGATGGCTGAAGAAGAAGAGGAAACAAGACGCTACGATGAGATTCTGATTCACAACCCCATTGACTTGCAAATCTTAGGTATCGGAGTGAATGCTCATCTTGGATTTAATGAGCCGGGGACATCTTTCGATTCCTTAACACATAAGGTGGAATTGACAGAAGACACGATCGAAGCCAACAAGCGTTACTTTGATTCAGCAGAAGAAGTTCCAAAAACCGCTTATTCTATGGGGCTTGCCTCCATTATGAGCGCCGATAAGGTCCTGCTGCTTGCTTTTGGCGAGTCCAAAGCGGATGCCATCGCTAAAACCATTGAAGGCCCGGTGACAGAAGATGTTCCGGCAAGTATTTTGCAAAAGCATGAACGGGTCATCTTCATTCTAGACGAAGCGGCCGCCAGCAAATTAGAAAGATAAATAAAACAAACAAGGATTCAAACAGCCAAGAGGTTTTTCCTCTTGGCTTTTTTGATGGAGTTCTTGAGGGAAGAGCAGTGTTTTTCCGGACAACAAAAAAGCCAGCGGCTTTTAGCCGCTGGCTCTATTATTTTCTGAGCTGCTTAATATTGCTGTGTATTTTGTTCGGGCTCCTGCCATGTCTCAGCTTCCGATGAATGGGCCTTTTCAATTTCAGGCTGAATATCTATATAGTCCGCAGTATTCAGCTCTAAGTGTTTTCTTAATTCATACTGGACTTCTTTTAAAGACTCATCGTAAGGCTCCCAAACATAAACGTTGTGGCCATAGTGCGGGAAATATTCACTGCCGTCATAGCCAAGAATCTCAAGCTGTTCAATGTCTTTAAGAGCGCCTGAATAGTTCGAAGCAATGGCCAGCATTTGATTAGAGGTCACATTGGTTTTTAAATGAGGCTGAATCGCATTTAAGATGCTGGTTAAGTTGGTGACTGTGTTAAAAGAGACCAATTCATTCAGCACTTCGACAATGACTTCGCGCTGCCGTTCTTGCCGGCCGAAGTCTCCGCGAGGATCTCTTTTGCGCATTCTCGCATAGCCTAAAGCTTCCGCACCATCCAGGGTCTGAATCCCTTCTTCAATATAGACTTTCTCACCGCTGTTCACATAGTCGGTCTCACTGAAGGCGAAATCGGCATTGACGGTAATCCCCCCAACAGCATCGACTAACTCAACTAAA
Source organism: uncultured Carnobacteriaceae bacterium (assembly GCA_964555455.1). Lineage (GTDB taxonomy): Bacteria > Bacillota > Bacilli > Lactobacillales > Carnobacteriaceae_A > Atopostipes. The sequence goes on along the minus strand of CAZKSU010000017.1, from coordinate 5,206 downwards.
CCATCAAAATCCATGGTCGCATAAAATTGAATGGGAATATTTAAGAAATCGCCCACAGCCTCCATCGCATTCAAAGCATTACTATGAGGAGTGTTCGGAACGCCTGTAGCATACGCTGCGTTTATTTTTTCCATTTGCCCGTTGGGTAAGGTGACCAATGTATCACGCGGGATGGAAACCATTTTAACACTTTCTTCCTCCGGATTGACTGTCATCGCAATAATGGTATCGGTGCGACTCGCTCCTTCATCCGCCACATCCACCCCTAAAATCAAAGCGGAAAAAGGCTCCAAGTCTTCAATTTTTCGAGTCATCTCGAGTGTTTCAGGGCTCTCAATTTCAGAGGGGTCAGCATGAATGCCGTCTAAAAAGGAAGTAATTTTACTCCCGTAATATCCAGTCCACACGCCTGAAAAAATTGCGAGCAAAATAATAACACTTAAAATGGTTTCGAAAACACGTTTTCTTTTATGTTTTTTATTCGTATATTTCTCAGAACGAGTATACTTTTCAGAACCCATTGGCACCATCAATTCTTTAATAATAATTTTTTGTATATCGGCTCATATTACTTAATAGTTTATTACACGGTCCAGTCAAAAGCAATCAAATTTGAAAAAAGCATCAAAATTTAATCGTCTTAAGATTCGACTGGAATTTCCACCCAAGCTTTTTCTCCGACTTCAATTTGAGCAGCAGCACTGGTCCAATTGGTGATGTCTTCAACAAACTTCTCTTCCTCTTCGATGGGAATGACACAGTGAAATGTCACATGTTCTGCATAAGAAGTGTCTTCTACCCGGTAGTTTGCTTCGCGTAAAGCATGTTCGACCCCGCCGCTTAAGGAATAGTCAACGGTGACATCGATCAATAACTGCACTTGCCGCTCAACGACCCCAATCGCATTGACCGCATCATTTACAGCTCCGCCGTATGCACGAATCAGGCCGCCCGCACCAAGCTTTGTTCCGCCAAAGTAGCGGGTGACAACGGCTGCCACATTCTTGAGTTCTCTTTTGAGAAAAATTTCCAGCATCGGCACCCCGGCTGTACCGCTTGGCTCGCCGTCATCATGTGCCCGCTGAATCTCGTCATTCATTCCCAAGGTATAAGCGGAGCAATTGTGTGTGGCTTTCCAGTGTTCCTTTTTAATCTCTTCAATAAAGGCAGTTGCTTCTTCTTCCGTTTTCACCCGTTTTAAATGGGTAATGAAACGCGATTTTTTAATTTCGATTTCGTGAATCCCGTCTTCTTTAATTGTTCGGTAATTTTCCATTTCTTCTACCTCCTATGTTTCTTCCTTATCTATCATACTCTATCTCAGCGGTTATTTAAAATGTGAAAAAAAGATAAAATTAAAAAATGAAATCGAGGAAAAAAAGCAAATATATAAAGTAAGGAGGAAAAGAATGAAAACACTGCTTTATGGAAGAGAACTGTTATGGAAAGAATTGCCCGACCATTTCGAAGACAACCAAGGAGAGGTGATGAAAACACCAAGCACTCAAGCAAAAAATGGAAAAACATACTGCAATCGCTGCTGCACCGCTATGACGAAAGTCGCCGAAGGGGAATGCTTCTGCGGGGGGCCTTGCAGCTACTGCCGGAACTGTCTGCAGATGGGAAAAGTAACCGAATGCCGGCCGTTTTTTCATTTGCCGGAAGCCAACCAATTTACAAATGGACAGCACCATCCATTGCGGTGGGAAGGGGAGCTCTCCGTCCAGCAAAGTGAGGCGTCTGAAACCATTATAGACACCATAAAAAAGAAAGAGACGCGCTTGCTGTGGGCGGTGGCCGGAGCAGGCAAAACGGAAATGCTGTTCAAGGGGATTGGGTACGCCTTGCAGCATAAACAAAGAGTATGCATCGCCAGTCCAAGAATTGATGTTTGCCTGGAATTGGCCCCGAGAATCCAAGCGGCTTTTCCGGACACTCCCCTGGTGACTTTGTATGGCGGCATGACCGAATCTTATGCCTATACGCAATTAGTTATCGCAACTACGCACCAGCTGTATCGGTTTCGCGAAGCATTTGATGTCATTGTCATTGACGAGGTGGATGCTTTTCCTTTTCATCTGGATGCTTCGCTGCAATTTGCAGCCGATAAAGCCCGAAAGAAAGAGGCCGCCTGCATCTATTTGTCCGCCACACCCAGTCAGGACATGCAAAAGCTCGTCAAAAACAAACAGCTTTTAGCAACCATTCTGCCGGCGCGTTACCACAGGCATGCGCTGCCTGTCCCCAGAGCGAAAATGTGCAGAGACTGGCCAAAGCAGCTGCTGGTTCAGCTGGATAAAACAGCCTTTGGGAAAGCCTTTAAACAAAAAATAGAAGAAGAAAAGAAATGCCTGGTCTTTGCACCAAACATTGACTGGATGCTGAAATTTGAAGAGGTGCTTAAAAAACACTATCCAGCGGTTCCTTTTGCAGTGGTCTATGCCGAAGACCCTGAGCGAAAAGAAAAAATAATGGCCATGCGCGAGAACAACCTGCAGTTTCTCCTGACAACCACCATTCTCGAACGCGGGGTGACCTTTCCCAATATTGACGTTCTTGTCATCGGGGCGGAGGATCGGATTTTTACAGAAGCTGCTTTAGTCCAAATTGCCGGGCGGGCTGGACGGTCGCCTAAGTACCCGACAGGCGAAGTGGTTTTTTACCACAACGGGCAGTCGCTGGCGATGAAAAAAGCCATCAAGCAGATTCAGCGGATGAATGCTTTAGCAAAAAAGAGGGGGCTCATTGAATGAATCCTTGTGGACTCTGCGGCGCAAACATCCGGCGGGCTCTGTCCATCGGTTTTATCTTCTCCTATCAGGCGGAAGAGGAAGCCGCTGCCTGTGCTGCTTGCCTGAAGCAGTTTGAGCCGTTAGAGAAGCACACACTTTGCCCGGGCTGCAGTCGGCCGCAAGAAACGGAAAGGCTGTGTCAGGATTGTTTGAAGTGGAGCGACCGCTATCGGGCTTTTGCGCCGAATCACCAAGCCATTTTCGCTTACAATGAAATGGCCCGAGCATTTATGAACCGCTTTAAATTTCAAGGAGATGTCGTGCTGGGGCAGGTCTTTAAGGAGGTTTTAGCTGAGAAGCTGCACAGCTTTAAACAAACCCACACCATCGTCCCGGTTCCAATGAGCCAGCGCGCCGAAGAAACAAGAGGTTTCAACCAAGTGGAAGTCCTTTTGCGGGCGGCAAACATTTCTTATGAACAGCGGCTTATCCATATCGGACAGGAAGCGAAACAATCGAGTAAAACGAGAGAGGAGAGGTTGCAGACGAAGCTGCCTTTTGCGTTTGCGGCTCAGGCAGAAGAGAGAGAAGCAAGCGAAAAACCGTTCCTCATTGTCGATGATGTGTATACGACCGGACGGACACTGTACTATGCGAGGGAGCTTTTAGAAACGATCGGACAGACGGAAACCTTGTCTTTGTTCCGGTAAAAAACGGTGCAACTGGCTTTGTTGAACAGGGTCTGAATGAAAAGCAAATCTGTAACTGCTTTAGTTGTTATAAAAAACGCTCTCATGTATAATTAGTATAATAATAAGAATATAAAAGATGTATTTATATTCTTTTATTGCGTTAAATGATTTTTATTTAATGTTATAAAATGGATGGAAGGGTGAGTAGTATGTTGAACTATAATGTACGTGGTGAGAATATCGAGGTTACTCCAGCAATCCGGGACTATGTCGAGTCGAAGGTAGGAAAGATTGAAAAATATTTTGATGAGGTGCCCGAAGCAAACGCACACGTCAATTTAAAAGTCTATACCGACCGACAAGGGAAAGCTGAAGTAACGATTCCTTTACCAAACATTGTATTAAGAGCAGAAGAAACGTCACCAGATTTATACGGAAGCATTGACTTAGTATCTGATAAACTAGAGCGTCAGATGCGCAAGTATAAAACAAAAGTGAATCGAAAATTCCGTCGTCAAACCGCAGAATTACCAGAAGCGGTTTCGCCAGATTTATTAGAGGAAACATCAGATCTGGATGAAGAATTAAATGGTGAAACGGACGAAGAGTCAGACATTCGGATCGTACGAACCAAACGATTTGACCTTAAACCTATGCATACTGAAGAAGCTGTGCTGCAAATGGAAATGTTAGGGCACACGTTCTTCGTATTCTTAGATGCTGAAACGGAAAGTACAAACATAGTCTACAAACGAGATGATGGGGACTATGGACTCATTGAAACAGACGATATTGAAAATCTATAAAAATCTCTACATCTTTACTCAGGAGAAAGCAGCGAGAGCATTCGCTGCTTTCTCTTTTTTTGAAGAAAATGAGAATCCAGCCCCTTTTTCGGACCTATAAAAAGGCCTTGTTTTGTCTCCTAGCAAGTAAAGGCAGCGCTCAAATATTTTCTGAATTCCAATTGTTTTTTGATCGCATTCTTGCTATTATTAGTGATAGTCTCATGATAATAGGGAATATGCGCTCAATGCGATGCATTTGAGCTTTTTAATTGAAAATAAACGCTATGAAAGTTAACAGTTAAAATGACATCTACTTAGAGGAGTTTGAAAAGATGGTTCAATTTTTGAAAAACATATTTGATACGGATCGCCAGACGCTAAAACGTTATGGCGGGGTTGCGGATCAAATTGAAGCAATGGCAGATGAATATGAAGCGCTGTCTGATGAAGCTTTACAAGCAAAAACCCCTGAATTGAAAAAACGTCTTGAAAATGGGGAAACCTTAGACGACATTCTTCCAGAAGCTTTCGCGACTGTTCGCGAAGCAGCGAAACGTGTTTTAGGCTTATACCCGTTCCGTGTTCAGTTAATGGGTGGAATGGCTCTTCACGAAGGAAACATCGCAGAGATGAAAACCGGTGAGGGAAAAACATTGACCGCTACCATGCCTGTTTACTTAAATGCACTGGCCGGCAAAGGGGTACATGTTGTCACAGTGAACGAATACTTAGCTTCTCGTGATGCGGAAGAGATGGGCGAGCTGTACGAATGGCTAGGCCTGACAGTCGGCTTAAATGCGAATGAAAAAACGTCAGCAGAAAAACGCGAAGCCTATGCGTCAGATATTACGTATACAACAAACAATGAGCTTGGGTTTGACTACTTACGGGACAATATGGTTGTGTACAAAGAAGATATGGTCCTGCGTCCTCTGTCTTATGCCGTTTTAGATGAGGTGGACTCGATTTTAATTGATGAGGCGCGTACGCCTTT
>CAZKSU010000016.1:0-18860 GCA_964555455.1 uncultured Carnobacteriaceae bacterium | reverse complement strand
GCTGGTACTTTATTGGCGGCGAAACCCTCAGTTTTGCTTTAACCATTTCGATTTCTGTGCTGGTGATTGCTTGTCCATGTGCGCTTGGATTAGCTACACCAATGGCGATTATGGTCGGTACAGGGAAAGGCGCTGAAAACGGTGTGCTGATCAAAAGTGCTGAGGCCTTAGAAACCACAGGTAAAGTGGATACCGTAATCTTTGATAAAACTGGTACGATTACAGAAGGACAGCCGAAAGTGACGGACATTGTCACGGCGGATGGCTTTAAGCATCAGAAAGTATTAGCTTATGCAGCTTCGGCAGAAGTAGGTTCAGAGCATCCGCTGGGGGAAGCCATTATTCGCGACGCGAAAGAAAAGGGCTTGGCTTTATTGGATGCGGAGAACTTTAACGCGATTCCAGGTCATGGGATTGAAGTGTCCATTGAAGGCCACGACTTGCTTTTAGGGAATAAACGACTAATGGATGAACAGAATGTAGCCTTGGAGGAACTGGTGAGCACGTCGGATCGTTTAGCTGCTCAAGGGAAAACACCGATGTATATGGCGGTGGACGGACAGTTAGCGGGAATTATTGCCGTTGCAGATACCGTGAAGGAAAGCAGTAGGCAAGCGATTCAGCGGCTGCACAAAGCGGGCATTGAAGTGGCGATGATTACAGGAGACAACAAACGAACCGCGGATGCGATAGCCAAACAAGTAGGCATCGACCGTGTCTTAAGCGAAGTGCTGCCGGAAGATAAAGCCGATGAAGTGACAAAGCTGCAAGAAGAAGGTAAAATTGTGGCAATGGTAGGAGACGGAATCAATGATGCACCGGCTTTGGCGCAAGCTGAGGTAGGGATTGCGATCGGTTCTGGAACTGACGTGGCGATGGAGTCAGCGGATATCGTGCTGATGCGCAGTGACTTGATGGATGTGCCAACAGCCGTTGAACTCAGTCAAGCGACCATCAAAAATATCAAAGAAAACTTATTCTGGGCCTTTGCCTACAACACCTTAGGTATTCCAGTGGCTATGGGCGTCTTGTACTTACTGGGCGGACCGCTTTTAAACCCGATGTTTGCGGCGGCTGCAATGAGCTTAAGTTCCGTGTCGGTTGTTTTGAATGCATCCCGTCTGAAAAGATTCACACCCTCTGTCGTGAATAAAGCACGCAAGGGAAAAAAATCAGGCGAAGAATTAAAAGCTATTTAACATAAAAGGAGAATCTGTCGAATGAAACAAGAAGTGAAAGTAGAGAATATGTCATGCGCGGGTTGCGCAAATACGGTTAAGCAGCGTTTTGAAGGAATTCCTTCAGTAGCGAGTGTGGAAGTGAAACTGGACGAAAAAACTGCGGTGCTGGAAAGCAGTGAGCGGATTTCGGATAAAGTATTAGCAGATGCCTTAGACGGGACCAGCTACAATATTGTGAAAGCAGACTAAATAAACAGACATGCAGCCTGTCCATGGCTTATGGGCAGGCTGCTTTTGTCTTTTCTATTCCTCTTGAACGGTTTCAAAGGGACGGAGGTATTCTTTCTCCACTACTTCAATCACTGCTTCATTAAATTCTTGCTGGACGAATGTATTTTCCATGTCCGTATTGTAAATCAAGCTGATATAAAACTTGGGTGCATCTTTTATCGGCACTTTCACTAAATCGGTCGGATCATCGACGATAATGTCCGACATAAAAGCGGCCATCTGGGTCGAAGAAGCAATGCTGTGGACCGTGCGGATTTCTTTGGCATAGACAATATTTGGCTCCGGGATGGCGTTTTGCTGGGCCCATTGTTCAAAAATCCGGTGGTGCGTATACCCTTCAGATAAAGAAATATACACCACTTCCTCCGCATTCTTTGTATCATGAACCTCTTTTCCTGCTAAAGGATGATCAGGAGCTACCCACAGAGCCATTTCGAATTCCTTGACCGGAAGCTGACGGATACCTTTTCCCGGAATATGCGGGGTTTCGTGCCCAATAATTGCAATCGGCACCTCGCCTTGCTGGACATGTTTCAGCATCATATCGGAACTTTCTTCTTCAACAAAAGTAATTTTTCGGGTGAAATCTTGAAGTTTCGGCATAATCTGCGGCAAAAAGAAGCCGCCGATCGTAGGCAAGAAACCATAATAGACATTTTCTTCTTCCAAATCATGGATTTTTTGTTTTGTTGCGTCAAGAATGGTGAGCGCTTCTGTGGCATTTTTATAGAGTATTTGACCTGCCGGTGTGAGTTGAATTTGTTTTAGTGTTTTTCGTCGATCCACTAAAGTGGTTTCCAGTTCCGCCTCTAAACGTTTAATGGCCATTGAAATAGAAGGCTGGGACACGAAAAAGTGGTCGGCTGTTTCAGTAAAACTCCGCTTTTCCGCCAAGTGTTTAAAGTAAATCAAGTCCTGTAACTTCATAAATATTCCTCTGCTCTCAAATGTTTTTTAAATCTGTGACAAAATGAACATAAGTGATACAAATGAGATAATTAAACCTCATAAATAATATTTATAATAGCATAAAAAAGGAATATGAGACAAGCAGGTGCTTCTGTGATAGGATAGTTTCAGTGGTTAGCGCTTACATGTACTTTAATTTTAGAAGGAGAATTTAGATGCGAATAATCAAACAACTCTTTTGGATTTTTCTCTTTTCATTGCTAGGAACGCTGATTTCAGCAGCGATTGCGGATATAGTGGCCATCCCTGGCAGTGTGATAGGAATGGTCCTCTTATTCTTTGCTTTGCATTTTAACTGGCTGAAGCTTGAACAGGTCGATGAAGTCGGCACATGGCTGACAGATAATATGGCCATCTTTTTCGTGCCAGCCGGAGTTGGCCTGATGACCAATTTTGATGTGTTAGCTGAATCTTGGCTGCAGCTGCTTATCATTATGGTTGTGACGACCGCAGTGATGATGTGGTTTGTCGGGCGAATCGTGCAGAAGATTATGAGTCTTGCAAAAACTAAAGGAAAAACAAAGCTTCCGGTTGAACCGGTGAAAAAGGTGAATGCCCATGATTGAGAGTTTATTAGCGAGTCCTTATTTATGGATTTCATTGACAGTTGGTTTTTATATTTTAGCTGCTCAGTTACAAAAACGCTGGCCGACCCCTTTATTTAACCCTTTGTTATTTTCAATCGTCATGGTGATTTTGCTGCTCTTAGTCACCGGTATCCCTTATGAAACCTATGAAACGGGAGGAAGTTTTATCGGTATCTTTGTCACACCGGCTACGGTTGCTTTAGCGATTAAGCTGGAGAAAAATTTTATTTATCTGAAAAACAACTATAAAGCGATTTTAACAGGAATTTTTTCGGGTGTTTTATTGCACACTTTGATGATTTTTGCTTTTGGCTTGTTGTTCCAGTTTGATGTGGAAATGGTTTCGACGCTCTTTCCTAAATCCATCACGACCGCAATCGCGGTCGGTGTCTCTGGTTCCCTGGGAGGTATCGTTTCACTTACCGTAGCAGTGGTTGTCTTCACCGGGATTATCGGTTCAGTCATCGCGCCGACGATTTTCCGCTTAGGGAAAATTAAAGATCCGGTCGCGCAAGGTGTCGCTTTAGGTTCGTCGTCGCACGCAATGGGGACGGCAAAAGCGATTGAAATTGGCGACGTTCAGGGAGCGATGTCGGGCTTATCGATTGTGGTGACAGGAATTGTTGTGGTTGGTTTAGCTCCTTTTGCAGAACCGCTCATTCACTTAATCTTTGGTTAATTCACTTATAAAAATAAACATTAAACGTATAATGGAGGAATGTTACATGTTAAATGAAAAGAAATTGACGTATGATGCCCCAACAGAAATAAAAGAAATTGATGTAGTCAATACTTATGAATTAGAAGAGCGCGCCAGCCAAATTGTACCTCATGGCGGTTTTGACTATATCTCAGGCGGTTCTGGAGATGAATACACGCTCCGTCAAAACAATAAAGCCTGGGAATACAAGCGGATTTTGCCGCGCGTCTTGGCAGATGTTGAATTCCCAGACACTTCGACTTCTATTTTAGGCCACGACATCAAAGTGCCATTTATTATGGCACCGATTGCCGCCCATGGTTTAGCCCATGAAACGAAAGAAGCGGGGACGGCCAGAGGGGTTTCAGAGTTTGGGACGATCATGTCCATCAGTGCCTACTCAGGCGCAAAATTTGAAGAGATTGAAAAAGGCCTGAACGGCTCACCGCGCTGGTTCCAAATTTATATGAGTAAAGATGATGAATTAAACAAAAACATTCTCGACGAAGCTAAAGCGGATGGTGCAACAGCGATTATCTTGACCGCAGACTCAACCTTAAGCGGGAACCGCGAAAAAGATATTCGCAATGAATTTGTGTACCCATTTGGTATGCCGATTGTTTCTCGTTACTTAACCGGTTCCGGTAAGAATATGTCCCTGAACAATATTTACGCCCAGTCGAAACAAAAAATCAGCCCTCGTGACGTAGCTTTCTTAAAAGACTACTCAGGCTTACCCGTCTTTGTAAAAGGTCTGCAGACTCCGGAAGATGCCTTGCTTGCCATTGGTGCAGGGGCGGACGGTATTTGGGTCTCAAACCACGGCGGCCGTCAGCTGGACGGTGCGCCAGGCTCCTTTGAAACCTTGGAAGCCATCTCTGAGGCAGTGGCTGGGCGTGTGCCGATTGTCTTTGACAGTGGCATCCGCCGCGGGGAGCACATCTTTAAAGCACTCGCGAGCGGAGCGGATATCGTAGCGCTCGGACGTCCAGTCTTATACGGCCTTGCGCTGGGTGGCTGGAAAGGGGTTAAGTCCGTTTTAGAGTACTTCGAAAAAGACTTTATACGTGTCATGCAATTAGCTGGGACACAAACGATCGAAGAAGTTAAAAAAGCCAAACTGTTTGATAATCCCGAGTACAAGTAACTATTCTTTATCTGTCTCTCAAAGCCTGTAAAAAGAAAACGCTAGAAGATTAGAATTTTCCTTCTAATTTTTTAGCGTTTTTTTCCTTTAGGAAGCTGTATTGTTACCATCCTGATGCGTGATTGAGTAAAATAAGTAAAAGGAGGTTGTGTGTATGGAAAAAACGTTGTCTGAAGAAAAGCAAGAGAAAATTCTGCATATTCTCAAAAAGCGATTCTCAGAAAATAGGCACCGTCATCCCCATCAAGAATGGACAACTATTGAGGAAAAATTACGCGCGCAACCGTCTAAAATCCGGATTTTAAACGAAATGGAAAGAACAGGAGGCGAGCCGGATGTTATTGGTCATGATGCTCTCTTTATGGATTGTTCTGCTGAGAGCCCCAAGGGTAGAAGAAGTGTATGCTACGATCGACCGGCATTAGAAGCCCGTAAAAAAAACAAACCGAAAACGGATGCCCAAACGCTTGCTGCAGAAATAGGCATTGAAATGCTGACAGAAGAAGAGTACCGCTATCTGCAGACGTTTGAAGCATTTGATCAAAAATCATCGAGCTGGATACAAACGCCGGAGTCGATTCGAGGTTTAGGGGGTGCCCTTTTTTGTGATCGCCGGTACGACACGGTGTTTACTTATCATAATGGGGCAGACTCCTACTATAGCGCAAGAGGCTTCCGCGGAAAATTAGTGATTGAAGGGGGATAATATGCCACGCTATGGAATAACGTCAAGAGTTGAAAATGAGAAAGAGCTTGTTTTAGAGAAAATTTTTGATGTGCCACGTGAACGACTGTTTGAAATGTTCTCAGACACGGCCCATTTAGAACATTTCTGGGGGCCGCACGGTTGGGAATTGATCCATTCATCCATGGATTTTAGAACAGCGGGTGAATGGTTCTATGGCATGAAAGATATGAACAGCAGCCAAGAGAATTACGGAATGGAATCTTGGGGAAAGACAGTGTATCAAGAAATTGAAGAACCGGAAAAAATTATTTATGTCGATTATTTTGTAGACAAAAGCGGTGAAATCAACCGGGAAATGCCGGCGTCTAAAACGGAAATGAAATTTGTCGAATTAGATAAAAATCGCTCCATTTTAGTGAGCCGAACTGAGTACCGGTCGAAAGAAGATTTGCAGAAATTGATGGACAGCGGCTTATTAGAAGGTGTAGCTGAGATGTGGGAGCGACTCTCGGAGTATGTAGTATCGGATAAGTCAGCTTAAGAGATAAAAAGACATCCAAAAAATGGATGTCTTTTTTGTGGCCTTTGATAAGCTGTTCATTTCTTTAATTTTTTAAATCCAAAAAGAACGTTTGATGGTCTGCATCGTTAAAGCGTAGCCTTCCTGGTAAAAGGTTTCGCCGTCTTTTTGGGCGTATTCGGTGGCTTCTGTAAACAGAGCCACCTTTTTTGTGCGGAAGGTGTGAAGATTCGGATGCTCTAAATGGTTTTGTTTACCGAAAAGACGAGTGAGAATACTCAGCAGCTGTCGTCCATTGACATCTTCTCCGATCACCACTTCAAGCACATTGTCTGTGCCATCTGCTTCCGGGACAATTTTAATCCCGCCGCCAAAGTAAGGATTATTCGCCACCAAAGCCAGCTGGACATGGTCAAATGTAAAAACGCCTTCGTCCACTTTGACCGTCACTGGAAATTTGTCTTGTTTGACAAAGGCCGCCAAAACGCCTGAAATATAAGATAAAGGACCTAGTATTTTCTTTCGTTTTCCTGTACTGATCCTGTCATTCACTAAACCATCGATGCCAATGCCTAGGCTGTTCACGGCATAATGGTGGGTGTCACCTTGTGTGGCGTGAATGATCGAGCGTTCTTTCGCTTCAGTCACCTCCAGCAAGTGTGCAAGAGCTTCCTCCGTCTTTACTGGGATACCATTTGCGCGTGCGAAATCATTGCCGGAACCAGAGGGGATATAGCCGAGGGAATTCTTTATGGCATATTTTTCAAGAAAGGTGATGGTTTGGTTCAAGCTCCCATCTCCGCCTACAGCCACCAGAATATCAGCAGGGTCCATGCTCTCCTTCAGCTGTTTCAGTTTACGATCTAACTGTTCGATATGATCTGTCAGGTGTATTTTATAATTCTGTGTATAATTGGGTAATTCTATTAAGAGCTTTTTAAAAACCGCATCGCTGTTGCGCGAATTTCGGTTCACAATAATATGGAAAAACCGGTGCAATGAGAAAACCTCCCTCTACTGAATGTTATTATAAACGAATTGGAAAGATTTTGGAAAGGGAATTGTGAAATACAAGAGAATTAGCTATAATAGCATTTGTGCATTTTTATAGGATGAGAAAAAGGAAGTGGGATGGAAAATGAATGACATTATAAAAAAATACACCATGGACTGGAAAGATATTCTGTACATCATTGCTGGCAGTTTGCTGTTAGCTTATTCTTTTCAGGTCTTCTTGCTGCCTAACGAGATTATCTCAGGCGGCGTTTCCAGTTTATCGATTATTATTCATGATATTGCCGGCTGGGAGCCCGCATCTATTCAATACGCCATTAATATTCCGCTTCTGATTTTAAGTTACTTTATTCTTGGAAAAGAAGTGCTGTTTAAATCGGTTTTAGGCAGTTTGTTGTTCCCGTTTTTTGTGGATGTGATGAGTCATCTCGCACCCGTTACTTATAACCCTGTTCTGGCGACAATATATGGCGGAGTGCTGACAGGAATAGGAATAGGCTTTGTCTATAAAGCCAAAGGCTCCACAGGAGGAACGAGTATTACGGCACAGATTATGGCCAAATATACGACGTTCACTATGGGGGAAGCTACGCTCATTTCCGATGGAGTGATTATCGCGCTTGGCTTTTTCGTTTTTGATATTGAGGCCATTATGTATGGAATCATTGCTGTCGTGTTAATTTCGCGCTTTATCGATTTTGTCTTAATCGGAAATCGTTCGCAAAAGACCGTGCTGATCATTTCAGAAACGCCAGATGATATTCGCCGGGAAATCTTAGACAATTTTGACCGGGGTGTGACTCGTTTGGATATTCGCGGCGGCTATCGAAACGACGCCAAAGAGATGCTGATGGTGGTCATCCAAGACCGTGAAATCACTGCCTTGCAGGAGATGATCTTACAGAAAGACGACGATGCCTTTGTGGTGGTCATGTCGGCCAGCGAAGTCATGGGTCGCGGCTTCTCTTTAGAGAAGTACTTCCCAACCAACCAGCAGCAGTAATTTGCCTGGCACAAGTTGACTTTTTAAAAGGAAACGATTATAGTTATTGGGTATAGGATATGTCTGTTATTCCCTCATTTACAGCGACGCACGGATGGTGAAAAGTGCGAGTGCATAGTAACGGATGCTCCCTCAGAATGTGTATGAGAAATCATGCCGCTGGTCACGCGTTATCGGACATTTAAGAGGTAATTGACGATCGAATATTGTCATTGCAAAAAAGGTGGTACCGCGTATGGACGTCCTTTCGCAATGAGAGTATTCGATTTTTTTATTTAAACATATAAAGTAAAAAGAGGAGATTAATATGAAAAAATTATCTAGTTCAGAGATACGTTCCATGTTTTTAGAATTTTTTAAAGAAAAAGGACACAAAATAGAGCCGAGCGCCTCGCTTGTTCCTGTGAATGATCCGACACTTTTATGGATCAACTCGGGAGTTGCCACTCTTAAAAAATATTTCGACGGCTCGATCGTGCCTGAAAATCCACGCCTCGCAAATGCTCAAAAAAGTATTCGTACAAATGATATCGAAAACGTTGGGGTTACAGCGCGCCACCATACGATGTTTGAGATGCTTGGGAACTTTTCAATTGGCGATTACTTTAAAGAAGAAGCCATTGTCTGGGCTTGGGAATTTTTGACAGACGAAAAATGGTTAGCCTTAGACCCTAAAAATTTATATGTGACGGTGCATCCAGAAGATGAGGAAGCGCGCCGTATTTGGGAAGAGGTCGTCGGGCTTTCGAAAGAATATGTTCTTGATGAAGAAGATAACTTCTGGGATATCGGTGTCGGTCCATCTGGTCCGAATACAGAAATCTTCTATGACCGCGGCCAGGAAAATAACAACTTGCCCGAAGATCATCCTGAAAGTTATGTCGGGGGCGAGAATGAACGCTGGCTAGAAGTGTGGAACTTAGTCTTCTCTCAGTTTAACCATCAGCCGGATGGCACTTACGAACCTTTGCCGAATAAAAACATTGATACCGGAATGGGCTTAGAGCGAATTGCTTCAGTATTGCAAGAAGCTCCAACAAACTTTGAAACCGACTTGTTTATGCCAATCATTAAAAAAGTCCAAGAAATCTCTGGGGTTGACTATGAAACAGCTGACGAACTCAAGCAAAGTTTTAAAGTCATTGCGGATCATGTGCGTGCTGTTACCTTTGCGGTTGCGGATGGAGCACTTCCGTCAAATGAAGGGCGCGGCTATGTTTTACGCCGTCTTATCCGCCGTTCAGTGATGCATGGGCGAAAATTAAACATCAATGACCCTTTCCTGTCTGAGCTTGTGCCCGTTATCGGAGACATCATGGGTGATTTCTACAGCAATGTGGTCGAAAAACGCGACTTTGTTGTTCAAGTCTTAAAGCAAGAAGAAGAAAGATTCCACGAGACTTTGACCGAAGGATTGGAGCACTTGGTGCAAATTTTTGAACAGTTAAGCGAACGAGAGGAAAAGCAAGTGGCAGGAAAAGATGCCTTCTTGCTGTATGACACTTACGGTTTCCCAGTCGAATTAACCGAAGAATATGCCCAAGAGCGGGGCTTTGCGATTGACTTAGAGGGCTTTAAAGAAGAAATGGAAAAGCAGCGTGAGCGGGCACGTGCGGCTCGTGACGACAGCCAGTCCATGAATGTTCAGTCCAACTTACTGGTTGAATTCGATACAGAAAGTGAGTTTATCGGCTACACCGAAATTAAAGGCAAGAGCCGGTTAAACACCATCATTTTTGAAGACAATTTTGCGGAGTCGATTCCTGGCAATAAACAAGCGCAGCTTGTCTTTGATGAAACGCCATTTTATGCCGAAAAAGGTGGACAAATTGGCGACCAAGGAATGATTCGAGATGCAGACGGAAAGCTGGTCGCGCGAGTCGTGGACACAAGACCTGCCCCAGCTGGACAGAATCTTCATCTTGTAGAAACGGTTGAAGCTTTAGAAGTAGGCCAGGAATATACACTGGAAGTGGATGCCATCAGACGTCTGCTGATTCAAAGAAACCACACGGCCACGCACCTGCTCCATCAAGCTCTGAAAGATGTTGTCGGTGAGCATGTCAACCAAGCAGGCTCGCTGGTCGCACCGGATCATTTGCGTTTTGACTTCACGCATCTGCAGCAAGTGACGGAAGAAGAGCTTGAGGAAATCGAACGATTAGTCAACGAGAAAATCTGGGCAGCTGAACCCGTTACAACAACGGTGACTTCTATGGATGAGGCACGCGAAATGGGCGCCATGGCTCTATTTGGAGAAAAATATGGGGATGTCGTGCGGGTGGTCAACATCGATGATTACTCGATCGAATTGTGCGGTGGAACCCACGTGCGCAACACTTCAGATATTGGGATGTTTAAAATCACAACAGAATCTGGAATTGGTGCAGGCACTCGCCGTATTGTAGCACGTACAAGCGAAGGAGCGTTAAACTGGCTAGAAGACCGACTGGACATTTTATCGGAAACAGCAGAATTAACAAAAGCTCAAACGGTCGAGCAAGTGACAGAACGTGTGCAAAATTTATTTGAAGAACTGAAAGAACTGCAAAAAGAAAATGACTCCTTAAAAGCGAAATTGTCGAATGTGCAAGCGGGGGATATTTTTGAGAATATCCAGACAGCGGGAGAGTATACACTGATTGCTGAACAGATTGATGCCAAAGATATGGATCAGCTGCGTCAATTGGCAGATAAATGGCGTGAAGAGGAACCGTCAGATGTGTTAGTCTTAGCTTTAGCAGCAGATGGCAGAGTCAATATGCTGACGGCAATGAGCGACAACGCTTTGGCAGCTGGCCTGAAAGCTGGAGACCTCATTAAAGAAATCGCGCCAAAAGTTGGCGGCGGGGGCGGCGGTCGTCCGCAAATGGCTCAAGCTGGAGGTAAGAATCCAGAAGGAATCCAAGAGGCCTTCAACACTGCAAAAGAATGGCTAGAAAACAAATAAACGAGTTATCCCTATCGGAATATATGGTATACTATTTATGAAACCATGAAAAATATTGAAGAATGTTTATCTTTTCGGTAGAATGAGAGTGAAAAATAATGAAGGAAGATGGATGGGGGATACTTATATGAGTAATAACGAGCGTACGGTTCGATTTGATGGAATGTTTTCGGACCCAAATGATGTTTCCAAAATGCTTCATTTAGTTTATGATGCATTGGAAGAAAAAGATTATAACCCAATTAACCAAATTGTCGGATATTTACTATCGGGCGATCCAGCATACATTCCGCGCCACAATGATGCTAGAAATTTAATTCGTCGTTTTGAGCGTGACGAAATACTGGAAGAGCTATTAAAGTCTTATCTTGAGAGCGACGAGAATTGAAAAGAATCTTAGGATTGGATGTCGGCTCTAAAACTGTAGGCGTTGCAGTGAGCGACCCTTTTGGCTGGACCGCTCAGGGAATCGAAATCATCCAGATCAATGAGGCGAAGGAAGAATTTGGCCTTGAACGACTCGGCGAGATTATCGAAGCATATGAGGTCGAGAAAGTGGTCATCGGACTTCCTAAAAACATGGACGGTTCGATTGGTGAACGTGCAGAAGCTTCTCAAGCTTATGGTGAATTAGTGATTGAACAGTTTGATTTACCGGTAGAGTATGAAGATGAGCGTCTGACGACCGCTCAAGCCAATCGTATGATGATTGAAGAGGGCGATGTGTCGCGCCGAAAACGTAAAAAAGTGATTGATAAGATAGCGGCGATGATGATTTTACAAAACTATCTTGACCGAAAAGATAAACTGAAGGGAGATACCCAATTTGACAGATAATGAAAAGCATGAACATGATCTGACTCCTGAGGAAGAGTTCATTACTTTAGTCGATGAAGAAGGGAATGAAGAGCTTTATCAAATTTTGCTCACCTTTGAATCAGAAGAGTTTGAAAACAGCTATGTCATTGTGCATCCAGCTGCAGCATCAGAGGACGAAGAGGTAGAACTTTTCGCCTTTCGCTATAAAGATCCGGGCGCAGACTTAGAAGGTCAGCTGGAAGATGTTGAAACAGAAGAAGAATGGGACATGATTGAAGAAGTCCTTGGTGCATTTATGGCAGAGGAAGAAGAATAGAATCAACAAAAGGGTGGTTTTCCACCCTTTTTGTTTGGCTAAAATGCCTTCCAACCAGTGATAAATTCCTGTATAATACTTGGTAATTGAATTTAAAGGAATGAGAGACGTGAGTGAAAGACAAAAAAGTAAGACCGTCAAGAAAATATTTTTGACGATTTTAGCTGTTTTTATCTTGGCGGTTGTCGTTTTAGGTTTTGTCGGGTATCGCTACATTACGAATGCTTTGGCGCCTGTCGATGCAACGAGCGAAGAAGTCATCGAGGTAGAAATACCAGCGGGGTCAACACGGCGGGACATTGCTTTAAAGTTAGAAGAAGAGGACCTGATTGTTAGTTCGCTGGTTTTTGATTACTACATGCGTTTTCAAAACGAAAATGATTTTCAAGCGGGCACTTATTTAATGTCTCCTTCAATGTCAGTAGACGAGATGATCAGCTACTTAAATGCAGGAGGAACCCCCATCACCAAAGAGCCTCTCGGACGGATGACCATTCCAGAAGGGATGCACATCGAAGCGATAGCGGAGCGTATAGCTGAACATACACAGTTTTCAAAAGAGGCCTTTATGGAACGGATCCAAGAAGATGAATTTATCGAAGATTTAGTCTATCGCTTTCCTGAACTGCTGACGGATACGGTAGAAGCAGCGGAGGAGACACGGTATGTGCTTGAAGGCTATTTATTCCCGGCGACTTATGAAGTATTTGAAGAGACGACTTTGGAAGAATTAATCACGCAAATGGTTACACAAATGGACCGAACAATGGTACAATATTACGAAGCTATTGAAGCGGGCGAGTTAAATGTACATGAAACCCTTACTTTAGCTTCTTATATTGAACGTGAAGGGGTAACGGATGAAGACCGCAAAAAGATAGCAAGTGTCTTCTATAATCGTTTAGAACTGGATATGCCTCTTCAAACGGATCCGAGCGTCGCTTATGCTTTAGGGGAACACCGAGAGTTTACGACGTATTCTGATTTAGAAGTCGATTCGCCGTACAACACTTACCGTTATAATGGAATGGGCGCTGGACCGATCAATAGTCCCTCAGCATCCGCAATCGAAGCGGCTGTTGAACCGGCGGATACGGACTACTTGTACTTTTTAGCCAATATTCAGACAGGTGAAATTTTTTATTCCACAAATTATGAAGACCACCTCATTTTGCAAGAAGAGCATGTAGGCAATGGTCAATAACTAGAAACAGCAAAGCATTGGGACTGAAAGACGCTCAATGCTTTTCTAATGAAATCAATGAAAGAAAGAGGTAAACCGATGAGTTCACATCAAAAACCAGTCATTATCGGAGTTGCTGGCGGCTCCGGTAGTGGAAAAACAACTGTTTGCAAAAAAATTTATGATTACTTCACAGGAAAATCCATTGTGATGATTGAGCACGATTCTTATTATCGTGACCAAAGCGATATTTCCTTTGAAGAACGCTTAAAGACAAATTACGATCACCCCTTTGCTTTCGATACGGATTTGTTAGTCGAGCATTTAGAAAAACTGCGCAACAATGAAAGCATCGAAGTTCCGGTGTATGATTATACGCACCATACGCGCAGCGACGAGACGATTCGAGTAGAACCCCAAGATGTCATTATCTTGGAAGGGATCTTAATTTTAGAGGACAAGCGGCTGAGAGATTTAATGGACATCAAAATCTATGTGGATACAGCCGATGATCTGCGGATTATTCGCCGGATCGAGCGCGATATGAAAGAGCGCGGGCGTTCTTTAGAAAGTATTATTGACCAGTACCTTAGCGTTGTGCGTGAGATGCATGAACAGTTTATTGAGCCTTCCAAGAAATACGCGGACGTGATTATTCCAGAGGGCGGCCATAACCAAGTGGCGATTGATTTAGTGATTTCAAAAATCCGCACCATTTTCCAAGATCGCAAAAAAAAGTATGAATAAACCTTTTTGTACTTTACAATAAAGGCCTTTCATGGTATCTTGTTATCATCGAAAAAACAGAAATAAATAAGTGTTCAGTAATGATGTCACGGTAAGTGACATCATTACTGTCATTTTGCGTAAGAAAAATTAAATTTAGAATGTAGGAGAAATGATAATGATGAGTCAAAAGAAATTCCCAATGACAGCTGAAGGTTTAGAGAAATTGGAAAACGAATTAAACGAATTAAAGACGACAAAGCGTAAAGAAGTTGTTGAGCGAATTAAAGTCGCTCGCGGTTTTGGCGATTTATCTGAGAACTCGGAATATGAATCGGCACGTGAAGAGCAAGCATTTATCGAAGGGCGTATTCAAAAGATTGCCAACATGATCCAACATGCAGAAATCATCAATGAAGAAGACTATGCAGAAGGTGAAATCACTTTAGGGCGTACGGTGCAATTCAAAGAATTGCCAGATGGTCCAGAAGAAGAGTACAAAATTGTTGGTGCTGCAGAAGCAAACCCGTTTGAAGGAAAAATCTCTAACGAATCACCGATCGCGAAAGCTTTAATTGGCCGCGTCGAAGGAGACCGTGTCAATATTGAGACGCCAGGCGGCGAAATGAAAGTCGAAATTTTAAGCGTACATTAAGCAAGCAAGAGTGCATACTTAGGCGTTGGGGAGTGATAAAACACTCCCCAGCGCTTTTTTAGTTGGCTGACCGGCTATAAAGAAAACGGAGTCAGTCTTCAGGCTGATTTTTCCAAAATAGCGTGCGCAAGTGTGTCATATCACTTATACTTAGAGTGACAACAATAAGCGATTGGAGTGATTAAAATGAATAGACGCTGGTTGATTGTTCTATTGGGCATCCTAGGGGTTGTGACGATTTATGAAATATTCAACAATGAATTTTCCGTCTTCATGCTGCTGACCGGGGTCATCGTTTTTATCCTGAGATCACAAGTGGCAGAAGAAAAACAGCCGACTTTATTAGTTATCGGATTAGGTGCCTTTGCACTGGCTTTGATTTCCAGTCAAGTGCTGTGGCTCGTTTTTGTCGTTTTATTGGTTTTAATCATCGGTGCGTTCCCCGAGGCGTTTCAGATGATACGAAAAGTGATTACCGAAAAGAAGACATCGACGAAAGAGACAGAATTTGTGATGGTTCAATTCAGTGAAGAGAAACAAAATACCGGGAAAGTTTCAAAGAACCGCTGGCTGGGCGAAGACAGTGACACGACCGAAGACATTTACCAGTGGGAAGATATCAATTTCACGAAACTCATCGGCCATACGATTTTTGATTTAGGCAATACCATCTTGCGCAAAGAACAAAACATTATTTTGATCCGCAAAGGAATAGGGGAAACGAAACTTATTATCCCTAAAGGGGTGGCGGTGTCTTTAGACATCAGCATGCTGGTTGGGGAGCTGATTATCCGCGACGAAGAAGTGCTGTTAAGAAACGAAACGTTTAAATGGACTTCTGAAAATTATGAAAGCCAGCCAAGAAAAATCAAGCTTGTGGCCAATATTTTAATTGGAGAAGTAGAGGTGATCTTCTTATGAGACAGCGCTCACTGAAAGAGATGGCCATCTACTTTTTAGCCAGTTTTTTTGTTTATTTAACTGGAACCCTGGTGGTTATTTCTTTGTTTACAGAAGAAGCATGGACCGCTGTGTTATTTGAACGGCGCGTTTCTTATCTGCCTTTGATTCTTTATATCCTCATCTTTGCCTTCATTACTGCTGTGCTCTTATTTGCTTATTTACAATTTATGGAAAGAAGAAAAGAAAGCAAAGTAGAAGATGCGCTGAAGATGCTGAATGAAGGGCAATACTCCGCCAAGATCTTTTTAAATATGTTCTCAGAAGAGACGCCTGTCCAAATCAATCCGCTGATTGACAAAGAGTTTTTAAAGCTGCATGAAAAAATTATGCTTATCTCGGAAGAGGCAGTCAGTGCGACACAGCAGGCGACGACTATCAGCGGCGAAACACGCGAAGAGATTTTAGAAACCGAACGCCACCGCATTGCCAGAGAACTGCATGACTCAGTGAGCCAGCAGCTCTTTGCGGCAGCGATGCTGTTATCCACAGTGGAAGCGGAAATGGATGACATTCCCGAACCGGTTCAAAGACAGATTGAACTTATCGGTAGAATAGTGGGCGAGGCCCAATCCGAAATGCGGGCACTCCTGCTTCATCTAAGACCGATTAAGCTGGACGGAAAGTCATTGAAAAAAGGCATCGAGCAGCTGCTGGATGAATTGACTTCAAAAGTGCCAATTACTATAATTCATGAGATAGAAGATATAAAATTAACTGAAGCGATCGAAGATCATTTATTCCGCATTACACAGGAGCTGTTATCCAATGTGCTCAGGCATTCGAATGCCGACGAGCTGGAAGTGTACTTACAGAAATCAGAAAACTTTTACATTTTGCGTTTTGTGGATGACGGAAAAGGTTTCGATATGGAAGAGAAAAAAAGCAGCGGCTTTGGGTTAAGAAATATACGCGAACGAATTTCGGGACTGGGCGGCAATGTGCGCATTATTTCCTTTCCCGGAGAAGGCACAAGTGTAGAAATACGGATTCCGTTAATTACAGGGGGATAAAGAGATGATAAAATTACTGATTGTAGATGACCATGAAATGGTCCGGCTTGGGTTGACTTCTTATTTTTCAGTGCTGGAAGACATAGAAGTGATTGGTGAAGCGGAGAATGGCGCAGAAGGGGTTAAAATGGGCTTGACCATGAAACCCGATGTGATCCTCATGGATTTAGTCATGGATGTCATGGACGGAATTGAGGCAACCAAAGCCATTCTAGAGGATTGGCCGGAAGCCAAGATTTTAATTTTAACGTCTTTTATCGATGACGAAAAAGTGTATCCGGCGATGGAAGCCGGCGCCAGCGGCTACTTACTTAAAACCTCTTCTGCGAGTGAAATTGCGGATGCAATCCGCCGCACCCATTCAGGAGAGGAAATTATCGAAGAGGAAGTATCCGAAAAACTGAAAGAAAACGAAGAAAACGGCGACCGCCGCAAACTGCATGAGGACTTGACCGGGCGGGAAATCGAAGTGCTCCATTTAATTGCAGATGGAAAATCCAATCAGGAAATTGCGGATGAACTTTTCATTACGCTAAAGACAGTCAAAACGCATGTCTCCAATATTTTATCCAAACTAGAAGTTTCGGACCGGACACAAGCCACGATTTATGCCTTCAAACACAATTTAGTGCATTAAAAAAACATCTCCATGAAAACTGGAGATGTTTTTATTTTGCTTCTTTTTAGTCAGTGGTCAAAACAACCGGCAGAATCATTGGCTGTCTTTCCGTTTCTTCATATAAGAATTTTTTCAAGTCGTCGATTAAGTCATTGCGCATTTTGTATTCATTCAATTGTTTGTAGCTGAATGAATGCTGCAGACTCTTTTCAGCAATTTTTTGTGCTTCGCGAATCAGATCGCCTGACTCACGCATATAGATGAAGCCTCGAGAAATAATGTCCGGCCCCGCTAAGATTTGTCTCTTCTTCGTATCAATTGTGGCGACAACGACTACTAGACCGCTGTCTGAAAGAACACGGCGATCGCTTAAGACGACATTGCCAATATCGCCAATACCGCTACCGTCAATGTAGACATCACCCGCTTTAAAGGAGCCTGCACGGCGCGCATATTCGTCTGTAAATGCGAGCACATCCCCATTATCCATGATAAAGGCGTTCTCTTCTTTCACACCTGTCTGAACCGCTAAATCCACGTGTTCATGCTGCATACGGCGTTCCCCGTGAATGGGAGTAAAGAATTTCGGCTGCATTAAACGAAGCATCAATTTCAGTTCCTGCTGTGCGCCATGCCCTGAAGTATGAATGTTGTTAATTTTACCGTGCACCACATTTGCTCCAGCTTCGGCCAACTGGTTAATCAAGTTGTTCACCGAGTTGGTATTGCCAGGAATCGGCGAGCTTGAGAAAATCACTGTGTCGCCGGGAATAATCGAAATTTGACGGTGTGTCCCATTCGCGATACGGTTTAAAGCCGCGAAGGGCTCTCCTTGCGAACCGGTACATAAAATCAAAATTTCATGCGGTTCATAAGAATTGATCTCATGGGCATCAATAAATAATCCCTTAGATTCTCTGATGTAGCCTAACTCACGGCCAATTTCTAAACCATTGATCATACTGCGGCCAAAGACGGCGATTTTACGGCCCTGTTTTTCGGCTGCTTGGATTACTTGTTGAATACGCGAGAGGTTAGAGGCAAAAGTTGCAAAAATGATGCGTCCCTCAATGTTTTCAACTAAGTTGTTAATCGATTCGTTGACTGTCTGTTCCGACTCGGTAAAGCCGCTGATTTCTGCGTTGGTACTATCTGAAAGGAGGGTAATAACGCCTTCTTCTCCGATTTTAGCCATTTTCTGCAAATTGGCATCTTTTCCAAATGGAGGGGTGAAGTCGAATTTAAAGTCTCCTGTTTGTACCACATGACCATAAGGCGTTTGTACCGCAATTCCAAATGATTCCGCGACACTATGGTTGGTGTGGAAGAATTGTACCGATAATTTGCGGAATTTCACGACGTCATCTTCTGTGACTTCATGCAGTTTGGCATCTCGCAACAAGCGGTGCTCATCTAGTTTATTGCGAATCATAGCAATCGCTAATTTACTTCCGTAAATCGGAATATTCAGCTCTTTAAGAAGATAAGGAATTCCGCCAATGTGGTCCTCGTGACTGTG
>CAZKSU010000015.1:0-19891 GCA_964555455.1 uncultured Carnobacteriaceae bacterium | reverse complement strand
AATGGCAATAAGTAAATTTAGCGTCCGGTCCACTCGCCGGTAACGCTCCATCACATCTGAACGTTTTTTATTCGTTTTTCCTTGACGGTTTAATTTAAACTCCTCCATCCGTTTTTTGAGGGAGTGTTTTTTTTCTTCTCTAAATTGTTGTCTGCGCTCTTTGCGCTCCGCTTTTTTTCGTTCTGATCGGCTCATTTTCTACTCTTTCCTATCTTTCTTTCATATTACGGCGCATTTTCCAGTAAAACAAAGCAAATACAGTTTTTGAATCGCATAACTCGCCTCGCGCATAGGCATCCATCGCTTCTTCGTAGTCCACTTCCACCACTTCGATAAATTCATCGTCATCATGTGCGAGTGGATTGGTTACTTTCTCCAGATTATCCGCTTCATAAATTTCTAAAAATTCGTCCGTATAACCTGGTGTACTATAAAAGGAGGTAACAAAACGCCAATCGTCTGAACGATATCCTGTCTCTTCTTCGAATTCACGCTGAGCAGTAATAATTCCATCTTTATCTTCTTCATCGCGCAGGCCTGCTGGTAATTCTAAGGTGGTCTTCCCAATCGCCACCCGGTACTGGCGGACCAAAACCAGCTTATTCTCCTCTGTAAAAGCGATGACAGCTGCAGCGTCGTCATGCCGCACAATTTCTCTCTCGGCAGGCCGGCCGTCCGGAAGTGTGACATCAGCTAATTGATAAGTCGTAATTTTTCCTTCATGAACGGTTCGAATATCAGTAATTTTTTCTTCAAATTCCATTTTGATTACGCCCTTTCATCATTTTCTTTATTATAACATTTTATGTCGGTTTGTATTTGTTTAATGAATAAAATCGTGCTAAAGTCTGAGTAAACTCTTACAAGTTTATGGTAGAATTAAGTAGATAATACAGAAAGGATGTATGCTGCTATGAATAAAAAAACATCCAATAATCTATTTATACTGCTTTTAGCTGTAATTACCATGATTGTTGTTGGATTTTTGCTGTCGGCTATAGGAATCAATACACTGTTTTCTTTTGTGATTGGTTTAATCGTAGGTATTGTACTTTATTCAAGTTATATGAGTAAGCAAAGACCGCCTCAGCCGAAAACGGCTTTAAAACCGGTTTCTGATGAGCGTGAAAAATTCTACCGCTCGCGTGGTTTATCGGATGAAGACATTACCTTTTTTAGAGAGACCATGAACAATGCAAAAAATCAGATTCTGCAAGTTGAAGAGAATATGTCAAGCACGGGCAAACTGCGTGCAATTGCCAACCGCAACAATACGATTCAGTTGATAAAAGTGCTGTTTAAAGATATAGTCAATGAACCGGAACGTTTACATGAAATTGACCAATTTCTATATGTTCACTTACCGAGTTTAGCAGATTTAACCAATAAATATGTCCGTATCAATGCCCATCAAGCAAAAAGTAAGCAGACTTTTGATATTTTAGAAAAATCTGCTCAAACGATTGATGAGATGTGCCAACAAATTACGGAGGACTATATGGCATTCCGTTCTTCAGATATTAGCGCATTAGCGGATGAAGTTGAATTTGCAAAACATCGTTTAAATCGTGAAGGTTCTTCGATTGAAGAGGATGAAATCTAAACGAAAAAGAAGGATTAAATACGGAGAGGATAATGTATATGTCTGAAAATGAGCGCAATGAAGAATTAAATGCAACAGAGACAACAAATACGACTACAGATACAACTCCACCGAACCCTGCGGAACGCCCAAATACGAGTGCATCCATTGAAGATTTACTTAAGGATCCATTTGGTGAGCCAACAGACATGCCAGAATTAGAAATTACACCGCAAGAAGAAGAGACCGCTTTAGGGAGAACATATGAGCATTTACCCGCTGAGCAGCAAGAAACAGCTCGTCAGCTGGCCGAACAGATTGACGTCACCAGTACGGATGCTGTCTTAAATTACGGTTCAGCTGCTCAACAAAAAATTGGCGATTTTTCCCATAATGTTTTAAACCATGTACAAAACCAAGATACGGGTATAATTGGCGAATCCATTAATGATCTAATGTTCCATCTGCAAGAATCAAATCCAAATGAATTAGTGGAAGAAGACCAAAACTTTATCCAGCGTATCTTTAAACGGGCGAAACGTTCGATTTATGAAACGACTGCCAAATACCAAAAAATTGGCGCGCAAGTGGATAAAATTGCTTTACAGCTGGATAAACAGAAAAACATGCTGCTGGAAGACAATAAGATGCTCAGCCAGCTGTATGATCAAAACTTAAATTATTATGATGCGTTAAATATCTATATTGGTGCGGGT
The DNA here is from genome assembly GCA_964555455.1 of uncultured Carnobacteriaceae bacterium. Taxonomy (GTDB): domain Bacteria; phylum Bacillota; class Bacilli; order Lactobacillales; family Carnobacteriaceae_A; genus Atopostipes. The sequence goes on along the minus strand of CAZKSU010000015.1, from coordinate 17,593 downwards.
GAATTAAAACTGCAGGAGTTAGAAAATGAAATCATTCCAGCCGCTTTAAAAGAAGCAGAAGCCAAACCAGATCAAATGCTGGTTCAAAAAGTGAATGATTTAAACCAGTTTGCGAATCGTTTAGATAAACGAATTCATGATTTGCGCGTCACGCGTCAAATCACCTTGCAGCAAGCGCCTCAGATTCGTTTAATCCAAAACACCAACCAAGCCTTGGCTGAACGTATCCAGACTTCAATCAATACGGCGATTCCATTATGGAAGAACCAGATTGTTATTTCACTTACATTATTACGTAAGAAAGATGCGGTTGAAGCGCAGCGCCGTGTGTCGGATGCGACCAATGAAATGCTGGAGCGCAATTCAGAAATGCTGAAGCAGTCATCGATTGACACGGCGCGTGAAACTGAACGTGCAGTCGTCGATATTGAAACCTTGCAAAAAACACAATCCGACTTGATTGAAACTTTACAAGAAACGTTAGCCATTCAACAAGCCGGTACACAAAAGCGCCGGGAAGCGGAGCAGACGCTGGTTACAATGGAAGATCAGCTGCGTGACCAGCTGCTTGAAATTACACAGCATTCAAACAATCCACAAAATCAATAACAAGCAATATAGCTGAAGCGTCTAGAAGCAGGGTTCGCCCTCCTCTAGACGCTTTTTTTATGCCGTCTCCATGTATGTGTGCGAAAAGACTATTTGCAGCCGGTGAGCAAGGCTTTTTGATGTGTACTTTATTTTCAAAACCGGTGCAACCGAAAATCTCCCTTTATCGGTTTTTCGCAGCCAGCCGCTGGACGAGCCTTATTCAAATGGCAAATACACATTCATTAACTCCTAAGTTTGGCTCTATTTTGCGATTTCGCAACCTGTGGAGACCAAATTTCCTTGAAGGTGCTGTAATTTTCCATCCGCCCAAAGAAAAAAGACATGCAGCGCGGCTGCATGTCTTTCATTTTATCGCTTTGGAATTATTTGGCTAATAATTCTGGATAATGTTCTTCGATAATAGTGTGGCAACGGCGGCAAACTTCGCCATGTCCGTCGATTTCGATTAAGTCTTCAGTCGTAATACGGCAACGTTCACACACACCGCCTGGCATACGCTCTACTTTGACAGCCATGCGGTCAAATTCCAAGATGGCTTCATCGTCTTCTGGTTTTTCTTCACGAGGAAGAACATTTAATTCAGAAGCGATTAAAATCTGACGCAAGTCAGCATTAAGTGAGTCAAATAATTCTGACACACCCTCTGTCACATACAGAGTGGTTCTCGCTTCAAAGTCTTTACCGATGACTTTATTTTCACGCGCGACTTCGTTTGCTTTCATGATGTCATCACGCAGATCCATAAAGGCATTCCATTTTTCTAAGACGTCTGCACGATTTTCATAGGTTGCAACTTCCGGCATTTCAGTTAATTGAGCATACTCTTCTTCTTCATGCAAGTAGTCCCAGATTTCTTCTGCAGTATGCGGAATGATAGGTGTTAAGACTTTCGTCAGTTTCACCAATGCTTCATAGAATACCGTTTGGATCGCACGGCGGTCGTAAGCATCTGGCGCATCAATATATAAAATATCTTTTGCGATATTCATATAGAAGTTCGATAAATCAACCGTTACAAAATGATTGATCTCTTTAAAGATGTCATTGAATTTGTAGCGATTGTACGCGTCCAAGACATTTTCAACCGTCACATCTAAACGATTCATGAGGTACTGGTCAATTGAACGTAAGTCATCATAAGCAATAGCATCTTCAGCCGGGTTAAAGTCTTCCGTGTTTTGAATCATGAAACGCAGTGTGTTTCGAATTTTACGGTAGACTTCTGAAACTTGCTGAATAATTTCCATGCTGACACGCACGTCCGATTGTGTATCCGCACTCAACACCCACAGGCGAACAATATCGGCACCTAATTGGCCCATCACTTTATTCGGATCAATCGTGTTTCCAAGTGATTTACTCATTTTGCGGCCGTCACCGTCCAGCACAAAACCTTGTGACAGAACAGATTTATACGGCGCAACACCATTTACAGCAACACTCGTCGTTAAACTCGAGTTGAACCATCCACGGTACTGGTCAGAACCTTCTAGATACATGTCCGCCGGGAATTGCAGTTCTTCACGCTGGCGCAATACCGCTTCGTGAGAGGAACCTGAGTCGAACCAAACGTCCATAATATCTTCTTCTTTTGTGAACTCGCCATTTGGACTACCTTCATGTGTGAAGCCTTCAGGCAGCAAGTCTTTCGCCTCACGCTCAAACCATACGTTTGATCCATGCTCTTCAAATAATGTGGCAACATGGTCAACGGTTTCAGGTGTGATAATCGCTTCGCCATTTTCTGCGTAGAAAATTGGCAGCGGCACACCCCAGGCACGCTGACGTGAAATGACCCAGTCCCCGCGGTCGCGGACCATATTGTGGATGCGTTCTTCACCCCATGGCAGGATCCAGTCCACTTCCGCAATCTCATGTAAAATATCCTCGCGGAAATCTTCAATCGATGTAAACCATTGAGGTGTTGCACGGAAAATAACCGGTTTCTTTGTACGCCAGTCATGCGGGTAACTATGTGTAATAAATCCAAGATGCAGAAGCAGGCCTTTTTCTTCCAGCCAGCCTGTAATAATCGGATTCGCATCATCATAGAAGACCCCTTCTAAACCAGGCGCTTCATCGGTGAAGTTTCCTTGGTCATCAACAGGAGAAAGCACATCTAATTTATATTTTTGGCCAATGATAAAGTCGTCATCCCCATGCCCAGGCGCCGTGTGCACTAAACCAGTACCTTCTTCAAAGGTTACGTGGTCGCCTAGAATCACAAGAGATTCACGGTCGTAAAATGGGTGATGCGCCGTTACATATTCTAGATCTTTACCGTGCAGTTCTTCTAGGACTTCAACATCTTCCCACTCAAGTGTTTCTGTAAGTTTTTCAAGTAAATCTGCAGCTACAACGTATTTTTCACCGTCTGCTTGGACGACATTGTAGATACCGTTCTCATGAACAGCAATCGCTAAGTTCGAAGGCAGTGTCCATGGTGTCGTTGTCCAGATGACTAGTTTCGCCTCTTCATCCACAATCCCTTTCCCGTCTTTTACCGGGAACGCTACATAAATACTTGGGCCACGTACGTCATGGTATTCAATCTCAGCTTCTGCTAGCGTTGATTCACTTGATGGTGACCAGTAAACCGGCTTTTTCCCTTGGTAGATATAGCCTTTCTCAGCCATTTTACCAAAAAGACGGATCTGAGCCGCTTCGTATTCTGGGTTTAACGTAATATACGGATCTTCCCAATCGCCAGCTACCCCTAAACGTTTGAAACCATCCATCTGCAAGTCGATTTGCTCGCGCGCAAACTCTTCACACAAACGGCGGAATTCTGCAACCGACATCGATTTACGGTCGACCCCTTGATTCGTTAAAGCTTGCTCTACCGGTAGACCGTGTGTATCCCAGCCTGGAATGTAGGGCGAATCATAGCCGTTCATTGAATGGTAACGGACGATAAAGTCTTTCGTTACTTTGTTTAGCGCATGCCCAATGTGGATAGGACCGTTCGCAAACGGCGGGCCATCATGTAAAACAAACTTCGGTTTTCCTTCATTTAATTTTTGTCGCTGTCCGTAGACATCTTGTTCTTCCCATTCTTGTTGTCGTTTCGGTTCTTTATTGGCGAGACCGGCACGCATCGGGAAATCAGTTTTCAATAGATTTAACGTATCTTTGATCTCCAAAATGTTCAACTCCTCATAAAATTTCGTTTCTTCTTGCGATTAAGAGAAGTTTCTCTCCCCTTAAACGAAAAAAAGATTTCATCCTGTAAAGGACGAAATCTTCGTGGTACCACCTTTTTTTGAACAAAAAAAATGGCTTGCCCCACTTTTTGTTCTACTCAAGTCTCTTTAATGCAGAGTAACAGAATGAGCTAATCGTTTTGCTTTCACTCATTCCTATCGGAGGATAATCGTTTAAAGATTGCTCAACTCACACCAACCGTTGATTCTCTGCCTGCAAGAGCTTTATTCGATCTTGTTCCTTTATTGTATTTAGTTATTGGCAGACTTTGGAAGTTCGACAGCTGGCATGGAGCCTTCTGCGTACTCTTCCTCGTCTGTTTCGTTTTCATTGACTTGTTCAGTCTCTGAACCTTCGTTATTATAATACTCTTCGTCCGGAATTGCAAATTCTTCTTTTTCCTCGTAAACATTGTCTTCAGCTTTTGCATAAGCGGTTTCCTCGTCTACGACCTCTTCGTTCGCTTCTTCAGCTTCTGCTTTTTTTTCGAGTTCTTTTTCGACTGCCGTAATGGTGTCAAGATTTGGATACTCGACTGGTTTTCCTGCTAATAAGTTATCCCAATCTTCCCTTGTTAAAAGGTCCAGCTGTGCTTCAATCAGAAGTTGTAGACGTTGTCTAAAAACACGGCTTTGTTCTCTTAACGCTTCCGTCTCTTCTTCGATCTTACGCGCTTTATTGACAGCTTCGCCAAGGAGTTCATCTGCATGGTTTTCAGCTTCTGTATGTATTTTATCTGCATACTCATCTGCTTTTCTCCCAATTTCTGCATAGTAATCGTCGGCTTCTTTGCGTTTTTCTTCCGCATAACGGTCAGCTTCCTGGCGGATTTCCTCTGCATAGCTTTCCGCTTCTTGTTTTATCTTTTCAATCTCTTTGTCTGTCTCTTCACGCAAGCGGTCTGCGGCACCTTGTGCGACTAAAATAGATCGATTAAGAGACTCCTGCATTTCTTCGTAATTCGCCAGTTTTTTGTTGACCAGCTCTAAACTCGAATTGGCTTCTTTATGTTCACTAAGAAGCATTTCGTAGTCACGAATAATTTCCTCTAGAAACTCATTTACTTCATCCTGATCATATCCGCGCATTGCCTTTTTAAATTCTTTATTGTGAATGTCAAGTGGTGTTAATGCCATTATAATCTCCTTCCAAAGTTTCCGTTGTCTTGTTAATTGTTGCGATCAATTATTCCAATCTCGACGATCAGATTATCTTTTCGAGTCGTTCCAAGCTGTTTGCGAATTTGCAGCCGGCCATGACCCCGGACCGAAATAATATCTTGCTCTTCCACATCAATATCCGGCCGGTCAATCTCTACCCAATTGATTTTGATTCGTTTCTCTTCAATCATTGTTTTTGCCCGATTCCTTGAAAAGTTCAACGCTCTGGCTAAAACAACATCAATACGCAAGGAGGAAACAACGATTTCTTCAATTTCCCATTTATCCGTCATTTCAATGAGGTCTTCCCATTCTCGCTCTTCGAGATGAACATTCAAGCGGCCAATGCGGTCAACATTTAAAAGAATAAAATCTTTCATTTTTTTATCGATGAAAAACTGCCACCGCTGGCCATCATTAATGATATCCCCCATCGTGTCGCGTGAAATGCCTGAACCCAAGACTGTCCCTAGAATCTGCCCATGTGAAAGTTCAGCGAATTTCGTTGGATAATTAATTTCAATAAGTGCAAGGTCATAATCTTCTCGTGTAGGCACATAATAAGGCGGATAAATCAGCACACGCTGCTGCTCCGCCTCCTCATGTCCCCCGAACGCTTCAAATAGGACTTGATCGTACTGTCCAATCACTGATTGGACGATAAACAGTTCTCTGGGGTTTAAAAAACTTGAGAGATAAGGGGCATATTGGTTTTCAACCTGCGCCACCCAATCAATCACTTGGTCGATAAACGCTTGTTCGTCATCTCTAAAATGCTGGTAAATATTTAACATGTAAGTCCAGGCTCCTAAATGAGTAAGTTAAATAAAAGATTAAACACGGTCACTAAACCGTACTCGATGAAAGTTAACGAAAGTAAAGCTGCTAATCCAGCCAGGCTGATAAAGCCAATCGGCGGAATAAAACGTCGGAAAAAGCCTACATAAGGCTCACAAATCCGAATTAAAAGTTGTCCAATGGTTGACTGATAAGCTCCAGGCAACCAGGACATCAAAAAATAAACGACTAATAAGATGCGATAAATATCAATCACATTCAATAGTAAATTTCTAAGGCTAAACAGTATATTTATCATAATTTAGACATCTTCTCCTCAATACATTACAACAATGAATCTGTGAATTCTGATAAATCAGAACCATGTATAGTTACACTTTGAGGAGTAACGATAAACATTTCCTCATCTAAGCGTTGTATATCCCCTTTGATTGCATAAGTTACACCCATCAAGAAATCAATCATCTTCGCCGCTTGTTCTTTGTCCATGCGACGGAAGTTGATGATGATCGTTTGATTTGCGAGCAAGTAATCAGCAACTTCTTGTGCTTCTGTATGAAGCCTAGGTTCAACAATTGTAATTTGAGGTTTCTGCAGGGCTTGCTTTTGATTAATGGCCACTACATTCTCTCCTCCAGACTGTTTGTTGATTTGATTCTCAACTTTAGGCGCTGAGTAGTTTTTCACTGGCATTAATTTTTCAGGAGCCGGTTTTGGCTGTTCCTTTACTTTCTCCTGAGGTAACTGCTCACCTAAATCTTCTTCATTCAGCAAGAAAAAACTGCTCAGCTTGTCTTTAAAGTTGTTCATTGCGTTCTCTCCTTTAGTTCGCCATTAGTCTCTGCGTCTGCGACGTCTGAAAAATGGTGGAGTATCTAATTCATTGTCTTCTTTCGCTACTTGACTGTCATCTTTGCGGTTAAAAATATCACTTCCGCGTTCCGTATCTGCATTTAAATCCGTGTCTAAATCGGTATTGTGGCGATCACGCAAGTTGGTTTCTCTGCGAATATCCCAGTCACCAAACGGGTCGCTTTGGCGTTCTTGTTTTGGAGCGCTCTCTTCCGGTTCGTTTGCTGGCTGTGCTGGCTCTTGACGTGTCGGTTTTGGACGGTTTGCTTGCGGGTTCGCCCGGCCGCCGCGTAAGGTCTGCTCACGTGACATTTGCAAATCGCGGTCTTTAATACCCGTTGCAATCACCGTTACCACAACTTCTTCGCCTAAGCTTTCGTTTACAGATGTACCAAAAATAATGTTGACATCACTGGTCGATGCCGCAGAAACAATGTCCGCCGCGTCTTGTGCTTCAAATAAAGTCAAGTCCATGCCGCCTGCAATGTTCAAGAGCACGTTATCTGCACCTTCGATAGAAACTTCTAGCAAGGGTGAAGATATTGCTTTTTGAGTCGCTTCGGCTGTTCGATTCTCACCTGTTGCAGAACCGATTCCCATTAAAGCTGAACCTTGATCTTTCATCACAGTTTTAACATCCGCAAAGTCCAGGTTTACAAATCCTGGGTTCGTAATCATGTCTGAGATTCCTTGAACTCCTTGACGCAAGACGTTGTCTGCTTCACGGAAGGCTTCTAAGATTGGTGTTTTCTTGTCGACTATTTCAAGCAAACGGTTGTTGGAAATGGTAACTAATGTATCCACATGCTCTTTCATTGCCGCAATACCTTCTTCAGCATAGCGCGCTTTTTTCGGTCCTTCAAACGTGAATGGTCGAGTAATCACTCCAACCGTTAGTGCATCCAGTTCTTTGGCGATCCGAGCAACAATTCCTGCAGCTCCTGTTCCAGTTCCGCCTCCCATACCGGCAGTAATAAAGACCATGTCTGCACCTTGTAGAGCTTCTGCAATGACTTCTTCACTTTCTTCGGCAGATTTCTTCCCTACTTCTGGCATTGATCCTGCACCAAGTCCACGGGTTAATTTAGGTCCTAATTGAATTTTCGTTTCAGCATTCATTAATTCTAACGCTTGCACATCGGTGTTTGCTACAATAAACTCTACACCAGATACGCCTTCTTCGATCATTCGGTTAACAGCGTTTCCGCCGGCTCCACCCACACCAATTACTTTAATAATCGCGCCTGATGCTGGTGCCATGTCAAATTCTAAATCCATTTCTTTTCCTCCTGTACCCCTTTTACGATACTTCTATTTATGATTCATTTTATAGTTTTTGTTGATTTAATCTGAACATTTCTATTTTATCACGAAATCAACTGTTCTCACACATTTATACGCAATTGTTTTTTATTTATTCAAAGAAACCTGAAAAGAAATTTTTCAGTTTTTCAGTCATCGTTTCTTCATCTTGCGGTCTGGCCTGCTGTGGTTCTGTTTCTCTTGCAGGAGATTTTTGTGTCTGATCGGTTCTCACCGGTGGGACAGATGTTCTCGATCCTTGTTCGGTAACTGTTTTATTCAGTACCGTCTGCAAAATCAGTTCATCCACTTCAGAGACTTGTGTTTCGGAGACAACCAGACCAATCGCATTTGTAAAGGCCGGGTAACGAACACTCATATAATCAGGGACATACATACGGACAGGCACGTTAAAAATCTCTTCCGCTAATTCCTGTATCCCCGGAAGGGATGATGCGCCTCCGCTGATTGTAATCCCTGCAGGCAGCTGTGAAGCGCCCACGTTGTTAACCGCAAAGCTCAGCTTTTCAAAAATTTGAGCGATACGTGCTTCAATAATTTCCGAGATAAACGATTCTTTTACCGTTTCCAGTTCCTTTTGGCCGACAATATCCACAGAAACAGTGCGTTTTGAATTGGTTTCTGGATAATAAGCATGTCCGACATCCCGTTTTAGTTTCTCCGCATTCTGAATTGATGTGTTCAAAACAATCGAAATATCTTTGGTGACATATTCGCCGCCTTCAGGGATCACATATGTGCTCTTTAACTGATTTTCGTGAATCACTGAAAGACTTGTCTGGCCGCCGCCCATATCAATTAAAAGCGATCCAAAATTTCTTTCGTCATTTGTTAACGCCACTTGCCCCATTGCATTGGGCAACAAAACGATATTGCGAATGAGATAGCCAGCGCGCTCTACTGCTTTACGTATGTTATGTAAAATAGTTCGAGGTGACGAGGCGATCACTCCTTTAAATTCAATGCGATTCCCAATCATCCCGCGCGGGTCCTTAATTTCATCAAAGCCGTCCAAAATAAATTCATCCGCTGTTACGCTGACAACTTCTCTATCTTGACTCAGACTGCCTTCGATTGCTTTTTCAACCACTTGCTGGACATCGTAATTTGTAATTTCCTGCTGATTTTGATTCAGCGATAAACTGCCGTAGCATGTATTAATGCGCAAATCATTCGGCGGTATACCCACAACTAAGTCTCTAATTTCCACATCGGCTTTATCTTCAGCTTGTTCAACTGCTTCGCGAATGGAAGCCGCTGTTTCGTCAATATTTACAATCATTCCGCGGTTTAAACCATTTGCTCGTGCATTTCCTACTCCAATAACATTCATTTGACCGTTTAAAACTTCGGCAACAATAACTTTCATTGAAGTGGTTCCAATATCTAAACTCGCATAAATTCCGCTTTTCATTTTATGATTGAAACCTCCATTATTTTTACTTTGTTTACAATTCAATTAATTTTTCTAGATTCTTACTGATAATGCTCATTCTACCATAAATCCTGTGAAACATTTAGGAAAGAACGTTATTTCTTCCTGTGATTTGGCCTCAAGAGAAATAGCGAAAAAAGACAGACCACGCTGTCTTTTGATTACCCATTCAATCCTTCCAATTCTTGCCTTTCCATTTCGTCCACCTCAGTATCGGCATCGATATTTTCTTGGGTCACGAAAGGGATGAAAGTTACTCCGACTTCCATATCAAAAACACCCTTCAGCCCGCTGACTGCTTGAACCATCTGCGGATAGTAAGAAATTTTCTCTGCAAAGGATGGAATAGCAGAAAGGACACGGTTTCCATTATTCATATACGCGCGAATAAATAAAGGATTTGACCGGTTTTCAACAAGTTCAATTTCAGAGATCAAATGCAAAATCGCTGGATCCAGCTGACTCATCTCATCAATCATTAAATTCAGCGCTTCGCCTTCTTCGAAATTCGATAAGACCGGCTGATTGCCAATAGACACCTCATAAGCATCCTCTAGAATCGTGCCATTTTCAAGCACCCGCAAATAGGCCCCATCTTGTGCAATGTAAGCCACGGTGCTAAATTCATCGACATGAAACACGAGATCATTTACTCCATCGATTTCTATTGTCGTCTCAGCGATTTGATCGATTTGTTCCGTGATCTGCTCACCAATCGCTTCTGTCTCTCTGTAAATATTCAACATCAAATCGCCGCTTCTGATGCCACTCTCATCGATAATCGTCTGCACGTAAACCTCTTCATTGCCTTCCACAGAGACTGTTCCCACTTTGCTCCACGGGCTGATAAAATAACTCAGAACCCCTATAATAAGGATATTTACAAGGACAATAGGGATATATCTCAGTAAAATTTTCTGAATAGACATCTCCGGCTGTGTCATTGAATGGGCATTTTCATTTGCATGCGATTCATTGATCTCCTGATAAACCCTTTTATTCTTTTGCATGGAGCATTCTCCTTTCTAGGCAATCGTTGGTTACTTATTTTTTTTCTTGATTTCATCCAACATCACTTGAATCAACTGATCCGTTGCATAAGGCTCCCCTAATATACGTGCGCGCTCGCTCATCTCTACTCGTTTTTCTGGATTTTCCATTAATTGATCAAGAGCGGCCAGCAAGGTTTCTCCTGACAAGTTTTCTTCTTTTAAGAGCAGCGCCGCATCCTGTTTGACTAAACTCATCGCATTTTGCGTCTGGTGGTCATCGGTGACATTCGGCGAAGGAATTAAAATACTCGGGATACCCAGCACGGTAATCTCTGCTATGGTGGTGGCCCCGCTTCGGCTGACAATCGCTGAAGCATGGCTTAAAACATCCACCATATCATGAATATAAGGACGGACTACAAAACTGCGGTTCTCATCCAGTGGAGACAGCTGTTCGAGCTGGGCAACAATGGTTTCATAATAGTAGTCACCCGTCGCAAAAATCACTTGATAGTTGCGCTGTCTTAATTGAGGATACGCTTCAACCACCGCCTGGTTAATTTTTTCAGCTCCGCGGCTGCCTCCAAAAATCAAGACAATCGGTTCTAAAACATCCAGACCATAGATCGTATCCACCTGCGGCATTTCTTCTTCTGCGACTTCTTGAGCGCGCGGGTTTCCGGTAAAGACGACTTTCTCTTCATGTCCAGAAACCTGCGTGAGTATTTCATCAAAACTGATCGCTAAACGGTCAATGTAGCGAATCAAAAACTTATTCGTTAAACCGAGAAAGCTGTTTTGTTCATGCACCACCGTCGGCACGCCTTCTTTAGCGGCGGCATAACAGATTGGGGCGCTGACATATCCTCCTGTCCCTAAGACCACATCCGGCTTAAAATCGCGGATGATTTGGCGGGACTCGCGAATACTTTTCAAGAATAAACCGACACTTTTTAAATTGTATTTCAAGCCATCGAAGTTCAGCTGGCGTTTAAAGCCTTCAATTTCAATGGCTTTAAATGCAATATTTTCTTTAGGCACGATGGAACTTTCCAAACCGCGTTCTGTCCCGACATACAAAAGCGTAACATCCGCATCCATTTCCTTTAATCGACGGGCAACAGCTAAGGCCGGGTAAATATGCCCACCTGTTCCGCCTCCTGTTAATAGTACTCTCATCCTTTGACCTCTCCCTGCTATTTTTCCTCTTCGATTAACTGCTCGACGGCTTCAATAAACCGGTCACCGCGCACTTCAAAATTGGAATATTGATCCCAGCTGGCTGCCGCGGGCGAAAGTAAAATCACATCACCGGGCTGACTCAAGTGATAAGCAGCGGGCACCGCCGCCTCTACATCTTCAACTAGCTGTATGGCAGAAATGCCGGCTTTCTTGGCGGTTTCTTCCATGAGAGAAGCCGTTTCACCGAAAGCCACCAAAGCTTTCACATGCTTTTGAAAGACTGGTATCAACGCATCAAACGACACGCCCCGGTCTAGACCTCCCGCTAAGAGCACAACGGGCTGGTCGAAACCTTCCAGCGCATTTTCTGTGGCTTCAATATTTGTTGCTTTTGAATCGTTGTAAAAAATACGTTCTTTATATTCCGTTAAAAATTGCATGCGATGCTTGACGCCTTTAAAATTTTTCAGCACTTTTTGGATGGCTTCATTTGAGACCCCTTTTAATTTGGCCACACCGATTGCGGCTAAAAAGTTTTCTAAATTGTGCAAGCCATGTAAAAAGATGTCCGCCGTTTGCGCGACCGCTTCCCCTTTGAAATAAATGGTTCCCTCTTTAATTGAAACCCCATTTTCTAAATAGTCTTTTCGTGAAAAAGGCAGCCGCTGTGCCTTGGTATTTTCCAAGACAAGTGCTTCTAAATGTTTCTGATCTTTATTGTAGATGACGATGTCATCGGCATCTTGCTGTCTGATCAAATTCATTTTCGCATCTTCATACGCTTCCTGCGTCCCATGGTAATCCAGATGGGCGGTTGAAAGATTGAGCAGCACCGCAATCTTCGGTTTAATGGTCGGTGTCCCCAGCAATTGGAAAGAAGATAATTCTAAAATGACATCATCCTCTGCTGTTACGTCTAAAGCCATCTGGCTGGCCGGCACTCCGATATTTCCTAAAGCATAAGCTTTGCCGTTCGTTCGCCCCATGGACAAGAAGCTGTGAATCATGGATGTCGTTGTGGTCTTTCCATTCGTCCCAGTCAGACCGATCACCGGAGCTTCCATGACGGAAGTGGCTACTTCTACTTCGGTCACAATAGGCAAACCCTTTTCAAGCGCCTGAACAAGAATCGGATTGCTGTAAGGGATGCCTGGGTTTTTTACGATAAAATCAAACCCCTGCTCCAGCAAATCAGCCGGATGACCGCCTGAAAGAACTGAAATGCCCATATCGCTTAACTCTAAAGCATCGGCATGCTCGGATAAGTCTTGTGCATCATTGACGGTGACCTCTGCTCCAAGGGCATGCAGCAATTTAGCCGCCATATAACCGCTTTTTGCTAAACCAAGAACGAGCACTTTTTGCTTATGATAAGATTTTCTATTTTCCATGAACAACATTTCACCTATTCCTTATCCAATAAAATATATTTCGAGTTTTAGAGAAAAATAATCAGCGCAAGAAGCGCGGACAGCAGTCCGATCAATCCAAAGACGCCGACAATCTTCCATTCCGACCAGCCTTCCATTTCAAAATGGTGGTGAACCGGACTCATTTTGAAAATCCGTTTTCCAGTCCGTTTAAACCAGAACACTTGCAGCATGACACTGGCGGTTTCTAAAACAAAAATAATGCCAATCAGCAGCAGCGTCCATTCCGCGTCCAATAAAATAGACATCGCGGCCAGTCCAGCGCCAAGGGCTAAAGAACCTACATCCCCCATAAAAATACGGGCCGGCTTGCGGTTAAACAATAAAAAGCCAATTAAACCGCCCATGACCGCCACAGCGAATGTTAAAACGCCCCAAGCTTCTTGAAGATAAGCTAGATAAGCATACGCGCCATAAGCGATCGTCCCTGTTGTTGCCATCAGCCCATCGATCCCATCGGTCAAGTTCGTGGCATTTGAAAAACCAACAAGCCAGAATACCGCAAACAAACCATACAGATAGCCAAGCGGAACTTCTCCTACAAACGGGAAAGCCAGCTGATTGTCAAAGCCGTTTAAGACTAGAATAAGATAAAAGACAATACCAATCACAACCTGGGCCATAAATTTCTGTTTGCTTGTCAATCCCAGATTTCGCTTCATAAACAATTTGATAAAATCATCGACAAAGCCGATCAATCCATAAAGCACAAGGACACCGACTAACAGCCACATATTTGTGCTTCGGTTCCAATTGAATCCAATGGACAGTAGAACTGTCACAAATGTGGAGGCAATAAAGCCTACTCCACCCATCGTTGGTGTGCCGCTTTTACTCTCATGCCATTTCGGCCCTTCATCAAGGGTGATTTGGCCCAGCTGTTTTTTTCGAAAATACCGAATAATATAAGGCATTGAAACGACTACGATTAAAAAGCTAATAAGTATAGGCCACACAATAATATTTAAAAAGTCCATTTGTTTCTCCTTTAATTTCCATCAAAATTTAAACACGCAGCCTCCATTATAAAGGGTGGCAGAAGAGGTCTCAACATCATTTTATAATTAAAAAGTGGAAGTCGGATCTCTCGTCCAGCTCCCACTTTTTATCCCTCTTTACTCTGTTGTATCCTCTGCTTCCACTTCTGAAGAAAGCGTCACAATGATTTCGCTGCCGGGTTCCATAAAGGACCCAGGAGGCAGACTTTGTTCCACCACATAACCTTCTCCTTTAAAGACGATATTGATGCCGGTTAACTCTGCCACTTTAAGGGCATCGTTTCGAGACCAATTCGTCAAATCAGGCATCGTGGCCGCTCCGTTTGTCATTAAAATCATCTGTTGTTCATCAAATAGCGGCGTTTCCGGATAAGGGAATTGCTGTACAATTTCCGTCCCTGATCCGATTAAAGCAAATTCACGGCCTTCTTCTGTCAGCGACTGGACGGCTTCGTCCGCAGGCATCTCCAGATAAGAAGGGGTTTCAACATAGTGAATATGTGTGCCTTCGCCAGCAGAATTCATCTGCTCGTTAAAATCGTAAATACGGTCAACTAGAGGGTGATACACCTTCTGAACAACGGCACTGCCATAAGCAGCATCCGGTGTCAGCTGCGGGTCTTGCACCGTAATGTAGACAATATACTGCGGGTCATCCGCAGGCAGCATAGCGGCGACTGAATAAATGAACTCATTTGGCTTATAGCCGCCTGTTTCTGGATCAGACACTTGAGCCGTCCCTGTTTTCGCTACAATCGGAAATTCATCTTTCCGGTAAAAACGGGCCACCGCTACATCCATTTCCGTCGCTTGACGAAGGTAGTTCAATGTTGTTTGGGCCGTTTCAGGCGATATCGGACTGTCTTTTAAAACGGGCTCAATTTTTTCTTCTTCCCCCGTCTCAGAGTCCTCTGTTTTATCGATCAATTTCGGCTTGACCATTTGTCCATCATTGGCAATGGCCGAAAAGGCCTGCAGCATTTGGACAGGTGTCACTGAGACCCCTTGACCAAAACCTGTTGTGACGGCTTGCAGCGGATGATTGTAGGGGTTGGAACCCGCTTGTTCATACGGCAAGCTTACGCCTGTTTTTTGGGAAATGCCAAAGCCATCCATATAGTCTTTCCAGACATCATGGCCCATAGCTTCCACCAGATTGATAAACAGAATATTACTTGAACGAGCGACCCCTTCTAGCTGCGAAATGTAGCCCCAGCCCTGGCGATTGATATCGCCAAGAGTGCTGCCGTAAATCCGCATCGTACCGGTTTTGAAATATTGATCCGGCTGAAAGACGCCTTCTTGAATTGCAGCGGCCAACGTGAGCATTTTCATCGTTGAACCCGGTTCAAAGGTGTATTCAGTCATTAAGTTCTGCCAAGAGGCATCAATATTTTCAAGCGTCGTCGCATTGAAAGATGGTCGCTGACCGCTTGCCAGGATCTCTCCTGTTTTGGCATCCATCACTGTGGCGGTCATCGCTTCTGGTTTATTTTCTCTTTGGACTTGAGTTAAAATCGTTTCTAGATGAACTTGCAGTTTATGGTCGAGAGTCAAGTAAAGGTCATTGCCATCCACCGGCTCAACTTCTTCATTTTCCAAGCCTGGGATTAAATAACCAAAACTATCTTTTTTATAGGTCCTCGCTCCATTTCGACCCGTCAGTTCTTCATTAAAAGAACGTTCAAGGCCCATCACACCCACCAGCTGCTTTTCTTGCGCCAGCTCCTCTTCTTCTGCATCTGTTTGAGGATATTGCGCTAAGCCGACTGTGTGCGAAGCAAACACGCCATTTGGATACAGGCGTTTCTTTTTCTCTTCAAAAATGATGCCGGTTAAGTCTTGTGCCTCCAGATCCTTTTTAATCTGACTCATGGTGTGATACGTTAAACTGTTCCCGGCTGCTCCAAATTCAACTTGATCAACATCTCGCGTTAGAAAATTTAAAATTTCTTCTCTTGGTAAGTTGATGTGTTTGGCCAATACACTAGCCACTGCTTCTGGATCTTCTATATGCTGCGGATTGTTGTCAGATGACCACTTATCCGTCAGCACACCGATCATCTTATACGATGTGGCATCGACGGCGATTGGATTGCCGTGCCGGTCATAAATGGTTCCCCGGTTCGCTTGCAGCGTATGGTTTTGTGTATACAGGCGCTCCACATTTTCTTCTAAGTTTTCACCATCGATTTCTCCGTGAACCATGATTTCTGAAAAACGCAGAAACAACAGCCCAAAAGAGAAAATCGTGACAATTAAGAGTAAGGCAGAAAAATTATGCCGGTTTCGGTTTGTATTCGAATCCATTCCGTCCACCTACTCCGTTGGGGCGATATTAATAATATTTTCATTGTGAAGTTCTAAGCCATACTTTTCAGCAATTTCATGAATACGATCATATCGGGCCAGTTCGTGTGCCTGCTGGTTAAGATTTTCAATTTCAATATTTGTTTGTGCTATTTGACGGTTCACATCTTGCAAGTCGCGGCTGGCGCTTGAAAGCCCTAAATTGGTATGAACGTTCATCAAAATAAAACCAAACAACACAATACTAAGTACAGTAATAAGCGCTGTTTCAAATTTTGATAATCCTTTCGGCAGGGGTTCTGCTTGCGGGATTGGTCTAACCGTTGGCTCAACGCGTTCATAAGGCTGGTTTATCTGCTGGACATAAGATTCTTGTACTAACGTGTCTTCAACTTCTAATTCTCTTGCTAAATTGTCTTCCATGACGGTAAATCCCCCTCGTTTTTTCTATACATGCCTGTTTATTTTTTAAGCTCGGTCTGTTTCTCTACAATGCGCAGTTTCGCACTTCGAGACCGTTTGTTCTGTTCAATTTCTTCTTCGGTAGGCAAAATTACTTTTCGGTTAATCAATTTCAGTGGTGCTTTTTCCATTTGGTCGGGCAGAATCGGTAAATTAATGGGCGGTTCGTCCACTGTGGCATATTCTTTAAACAGATTTTTCACTAAGCGATCTTCGAGGGAATGGAAGGTAATCACGCTGATGCGTCCTCCCACACCAATCAAATCAATCGCCTGTTCCAGAGATTCGCTCACCGCATTCAACTCATCATTGACCGCAATTCTTATGGCTTGAAAAGTTCGTTTGGCGGGATGTCCACCCGTTCGGCGCGCTGGCGCCGGAATCGCATCTTTAATAATATCGACCAATTCAAACGTTGTCTCGATCGGCTTTTTCTCACGGCGCTGTTCAATTTTTCGCGCAATTTGTTTGGAGAATTTTTCTTCTCCATATTGGAACAAAATCCGCACTAAATCATTGAATGGCCAGTCATTCACGACTTCATAAGCCGTTAATTTTTGATCCTGATTCATCCGCATATCCAACTGAGCATCAGCGTTGTAACTAAAGCCTCGCTCCCCAATATCCAACTGCGGAGATGAAACGCCTAAATCGTAAAGGACCCCATCTACTTTGTGTACGCCAACATTGTGTAG
The DNA here is from genome assembly GCA_964555455.1 of uncultured Carnobacteriaceae bacterium. Lineage (GTDB taxonomy): Bacteria > Bacillota > Bacilli > Lactobacillales > Carnobacteriaceae_A > Atopostipes. Next base: position 140 of record CAZKSU010000015.1, on the reverse strand, counting down.
AGCCTGTTTTAAATTTCTAAAATTATCTTGTATCAGTGTCACTTGGCCTTTTTCAATACCTGCTTTTAAGGTTTTTTCTGCTTCACGAATCGCGTATTCATCTTGATCAAACGCGTATAAATGGCCATCTTCATTTAAAT
>CAZKSU010000014.1:16148-20136 GCA_964555455.1 uncultured Carnobacteriaceae bacterium | reverse complement strand
CTTATTCAACACCTTTTGCGCCTGAGACGAACCCTTATCCATTCTACGATATAAAGCTCATGTTTAGTATGGATCAGTCTTACTATGACTTGTTAGCATTTTTAGTCATTTTATTTATAGGCTGGGCGGTTGTCCGTTTCCTGGCAGGTCTGCTTTCGTACACGATGGCGTATTTTAAAGCGCCCAGACCTCTAAGTGAAATTGGGGGAGCGGCCGTCGGTTTTATGGTGAATTATGTAGGGTTGTTTTATATTTTGTTTTTTCTAACAACTCTGCCTTTCGATTTTATTCAGCAGCGTCTAGTCAATAGTTCGCTGGCTAGTAGTATGATTGCTTCTACACCCACATTATCAGACAGCACGTACCAGACCTTTATTCTTGATGTGTATGAAGAAGTGAACCAAGAGGAACCGATGATGGATATCGTTGATCCTGATGCAGAACAAAATGAAGAACCGACAGAAGAAAATTCAGAATAATAAAAACAGGGTGTTGCAGCAAATAGGAATATCTGCTTGGCGACATCCTTTTTTATGCAGTATTAATGGAGTGAATAGTGAATGAAACAAATTGATTTTAAATCGATGAAGACATTGGAATACCCAAAAATCATTGCTCAGCTCGGCGGTTATACCGTTTCGGAATTGGGGCAAGAAAAAGTCCAAGAAATTCTTCCATCGAAAGAACAAACAGAAGTTGAACGGCTACTTGAAGAGACAGATGATGCAGTGAAAATCGATCGTCTGAAAGAGGGCATTCCTTTAGGAACGTTTGCTGACATCCGGCCGCATATGAAACGCATGGAAATCGGAGCTGTTTTATCGGGGCCGGAAATCATACAGATTGGCCAGCTGATTAAGGGTGCCCGCGAAATTTATGAGTTTTTCGTTGATTTAAAAGAAGAAGAAATTGAGTTGAATCAGCTCTATGCTAAAGCCGATCAGCTAATTGTACTGCCTCAGCTTGAACGAAAAATTTATCGGACATTAACCGAAGGCGGTTCGGTTTTAGACGATGCCAGTTCCAAGTTAAAGTCTTTGCGGACATCGATGCGCCAAGCAGAAGGAAATATTCGGGAAAAGCTCAATAATATTGTCCGCGGGTCACAAGCGAAATACTTAACGGACAGTATTATTACAATGCGAAATGATCGCTATGTGATCCCTGTTAAAGCGGACAGCCGAAATGTTTTCGGAGGCATTGTCCATGACCAAAGTTCTTCCGGACAGACGGTTTTTGTGGAACCGCAAAGCGTGCTCGATTTGAATAACCGCTTAAAGCAATTACAGAGCGAGGAGCGGACAGAGATTGAGCGCATTATCGCTGAATTAAGTGCAGATATTTTGCCGCACAGCGACGAAATTCTGACAAACTTGACTATCTTAGTGGATATCGATGTGATTCAAGCGAAGGCCCGCTATGCGAAAGCCTTGAAAGCGACGCGACCTCTAGTAAGCGCCGACAAGCATATTGAATTGTATGGGGCGCGCCACCCGCTCATTGCGGAAGAGGACATTGTCGCTAATGACATTCTTCTTGGCGAAAATTACAAAACGATTGTGGTGACTGGTCCAAACACGGGTGGTAAGACAGTTATCCTGAAAACCTTAGGCTTGCTTCAATTGATGGGGCAGTCGGGCATGTATTTACCGACAGAAGAAGAAAGTTTGATTGGCGTCTTCAATCATGTGCTCGCTGATATTGGCGATGAGCAGTCGATTGAACAGAGTCTATCCACTTTCTCTTCTCATTTAACAACGATCGTCTCGATATTAGAAGAAATTGATGAAAACAGTCTGGTGTTATTTGACGAATTGGGAGCCGGAACCGATCCGCAAGAAGGAGCGGCTTTAGCCATCTCCATTTTAGACATAATCGGCACGATTGGAAGCTATGCGATGATCACCTCTCACTATCCGGAACTAAAACTTTATGGCTATAACCGCCCTGAAACGGTGAATGCGAGTCTGGAGTTTGATATTGATACGTTAGAGCCGACGTATAAGTTTAAGCTGGGGATTCCTGGCCGCAGTAATGCCTTTGAAATCGCGCGCCGTCTTGGAATGAGAGACGATGTCATTGAAAATGCACGAGCCTTGATGAGCAGCGACAGCCAAAGTGTGGATGAGATGGTTTCAGACTTAGACACCAAGCAAAAAGAAGCGGACCGGACAACAAAAGAGCTGCGTCAGAAGTTACTGGAAGCGCAGCGATTGCACAGTGAGTTGAAAACTGAGTTTGCGACTTACCAAAAAGAAAAAGAGCACTTGAAAAAACAAGCGAAAGAAGAAGCCAATGCAATTGTTGAAGACACGAAGAAAAAAGCGGATGCGATTATTGAGGAGCTGCGACAGAGACAGCTGGAAAGCGGCGGGAGCCAGATAAAAGAGCACGAATTTATTGAAACCCAAACGCAGCTTTCAGAGTTGAGACAAGAAGAAGAGCGCTTGAAAGAAAACAAAGTCCTGCAGCGCGAAAAAGATAAAAAAGCGCTGAAAGCTGGCCAAAGTGTGAAAGTTCAATCTTTAGGGCAGCAAGGAACCCTGGTGGAGAAAGTGGATGACGATTGGGTCGTTCAGATGGGGATGTTGAAGATGCGTCTACCTGAAGAAGATATCATTGTGACCGAACAAGAAAAAGAGAAGACCACAACAAGCTATCAGGGTTCAGTAAGCTCTGTGCGTCCTGAATTGGATTTGCGAGGAGAGCGGGTAGAAGCGGCTTTATCAAAATTAGATCAGTATCTCGATCAAGCTTTGCTTGCAAATTATAAGAAAGTGACGATTATTCACGGTCACGGAACAGGAGCTGTCCGCAGTGCGGTTCAAAATGCGTTAAGAAAATATCCGCGAGTCAGCAGTTTTGAAACGGCACCCGCTAATCAAGGCGGCACAGGCGCAACGATCGTTTCACTGAAATAAACTCTTGAAGTTAAGACATTTTTTTGGTAATTTGGCACGAGATGTGCTAAACTATTTTTTGAGCGAAATATAAGCAGTCAAAAGATTACAGGGGGATGTAAAAATGGTAAAAGATATAACAGATGCAACATTTGTAGAAGACACTAAAAAAGGAGTCACGTTAACGGACTTTTGGGCAGAATGGTGTGGACCATGTAAAATGCAATCACCAGTCATTGAACAGTTAGATGAAGAATCTGACGGAACGGTTCAGTACTTCAAAATGGATGTAGACGAAAATCCAGAAACAGCACGTCAATTTGGAATTATGAGTATTCCGACTCTATTAATCCAAAAAGACGGAGAAGTAGTGGACAGCCTCATCGGTTACCACTCACAAGAACAAATTGAAGAAATTTTAAGCCAATACGTCTAAGCGTATGGTAAGTAAAGAAGCAGCTAGCCATTTAGGTTAGCTGCTTTTTTTATTGTTTCGTCTTTTAACATAAGCGGGCGGTTGTGTTTTTGCGTTTAACAGCTAGTATCTAGGTGGATGGGCTTTGTTCCTGAGTTTTGCAAACTGAGAAAGAAATGATCGGCTCCCAGCGTGGCTTTCACAGTCAACCGGCCCTTTTTTGAGAAAGGACGGGTAAAATTCGAAGCCTATAAAGCAGTCCGCCGGTTTTGAATTCAAATTTCGAAGCCAGCATTCAGCCTAGAGAAAAAACCGGCTAAAAAGGGAGAGATTCCCTTTTAGCCGGTTTTTCAGTCAGTTCAACGTTTATTTTATTCTCCTAAGACTTCGCTCCAAGAATCGTAGTAATTTAAATAGATACCTTGGATTTCCTTCAAGTCTAAGTTTTCAACCGGGTTATTATTATTTACGATGGCGACAATGCCATCTATCGCAATCGGGGCGGATTCAATTAATTGAGCCATCTCCTCTTCTTCCGGATCGCGAGAAGTCATGCCGATATCTGAGCTTCCATCAATAGCTGAAGTAATTCCTGCTCCTGAACCAGGTGCTGTGATGTCAATGGTGACATCCGGGTTTAATTCAGTATAAGCCTCAGCAAATTGCTGCATGG
>CAZKSU010000014.1:0-16048 GCA_964555455.1 uncultured Carnobacteriaceae bacterium | reverse complement strand
TCAATGGTGACATCCGGGTTTAATTCAGTATAAGCCTCAGCAAATTGCTGCATGGTAGGTTCAACAGAAGTTGATCCAACAATACTAATATTTCCTGATAGACCAGAAGCTTCATACTCTGGCGCTTCTGAATCGATAGGTACATAGCCCGTTTTTGCTACAAGGTCTTGTGCCTGCGCCGAGAACATAAAGTCCCAAAAGTCCTGAGCGACTTCGCTCAATTCCTGACCGTATACTACACTGAAATTACGGATGAGTTTATAATCGCCGGATTGAATCTCTTCCGCAGTCGGTTCAGCGCCTTCAATGGCGACCGGTTTTACTGTATCGTTTAAAGAGCCCAGTGAAATATAGCTAATTCCGTACTGGTCGCCTACAACAGCCTGCATCGATCCGTTCGTTGTATTTTGAACCGTTGCGTAAGGAGAAATGATGTCGTCTCCATTTTTATCGACCAACCCAACTGCCTCAGTGAAAGCTGTTCGTGTACCCGAACCAATCTCCCGTGTATACGCGTGGATTTCCCTTTCTTCATCAAATGGCTGATTTCCGCCAATATTATCCAGATTAGCAATAAAATAAGCCGCAAGTGCTATTCCAACAAGGGCTCCCCAAAAGCCCCAAGTTTTGTAGATGGCTTTATTTTTCTGATTTTTCAATTTTGAACTCCCCTTATTCATCATTTTTTCATCTCATTCTTCTGAGAAACCCCAATTTTCTCCGAAAAATAATGAAAATTGTTCTTTCCTAGATTACTAGAAAAAGGAGAGAAAATCAATCGGGGAGTACGGGATCAAGGAGTTTCCAGCTCACGTAGTTAGCTTGACTTAATTAAAAGTTTAGTGTAGACTAAAAATATAATTTGAAAACGAAAACAACGGGTGAGAGGAAATTTGAAATGTATGAAAAAGGCAAAAATAAAATCAAAATAGGAATCGGTTTTCTGCTTTTTTTATTCTTTCTTATTGGATGCGGAATAGTGAAAGAAGAACCGTCCGATCCAGAGGACGGAAGAATACATGCAGTTGCGACGACTACGATGATTACGGATTTACTGGAAGTCATCGGCGGTGAACAAGTTCAAGTCAAAGGGCTGATGGGACCGGGAATTGATCCGCATGGTTATCAAACTTCTGCTTCAGATGTAGATAAAATGTTCCAAGCTGAAATCGTAGCCTATAACGGAATGGATCTGGAAGGCCAGATGGGCCGAGTGTTCAGTGAATTAGAAAACTTAGATAAAATGGTTCTCGTATTGGAAGAGGCTGTTGGAAAGGCCAATTTTTTAGCTTCGGATGAAGAAGATTTAACGGTCGATCCCCATATCTGGTTCAGCGTCCCTTTATGGGCAGAAGCTGCCGATTATGTCACTGCTTCTTTAAGCGAATACGATCCGGAAAATGCTTCTTATTACGAAGAGAACAATAAGCAGTACCAAGAAGATTTGCTTGAATTAGACATCTACATTCGGAATCGGACCGAAGAAGTTCAGGAACAAAGTCGTTACCTGATTACTGCCCATGATGCCTTTAAGTATTTCGGAGAAGAATATGGCTTTGAAGTGGTAGGCCTCCAAGGGTTGAACACACAAACAGAAGCAGGGACGAGGGACGTCAGCAACTTGGCGCAGTTTATCGTCGACAATGAAATTAAAGCAATCTTCATTGAAACATCGGTGCCTACTCGAACCATTGAGGCTTTACAAGAAGCGGTCGAACAAAGAGGCTGGCAAGTGGAGATTGGCGGGGAGTTATTTTCAGATGCTTTAGGAGACGCCTCACAGGATGCTGAAACCTATATAAAAATGTACAAACAAAATATCGACACGATTGTGGATGCGTTAAAATAAATGAGGAAAAGCAAAAGGAAGATCAGGATGAAAAGACAAGCGATTAAAATTGATAATATGACTGTAGCCTACCATGCACAGCCGGTGATTTGGAATGTAAATGCCCAATTCCATGCTGGCAAATTAACGGCAATTATTGGACCGAACGGTGCCGGAAAATCGACACTGCTTAATTCGATGGTGGGCTTGATTGAGCCTATTTCAGGGGATGTCAGCTATCAGATAGATGAACGCTGGCAGACTTTTAGACAAGTCCAAAAAAATATTGCTTACGTCCCGCAAAAAACAGCAGTGGATTGGGATTTTCCGGCTACTGTTTTGGATGTTGTGGTTATGGGCCGATATGTACATCTGGGCTGGATTAAACGGCCAAAGAAATCGGACTACCAAATTGCGAAAGAGAAGCTGGAAGAAGTGGGAATGCTTGCTTTTAAAGATCGCCAAATCAGCCAATTATCCGGCGGGCAGCGCCAGAGAGTTTTTCTAGCGAGAGCTTTAGCACAGGAAGCAGATATTTATCTATTAGATGAACCATTTGCTGGAGTTGATATTAAGACGGAGAAGGTTATTATTACTTTGCTTCGCGAATTGGTCAAGCAGGATAAAACAGTGGTTGTGGTCCATCATGATCTGCAGACCGTGGAAGAATACTTTGATGAAGTGCTCTTTTTAAATAAAGAAGTGGTGACAGCGGGACCGATAGCAGAGGTTTTCACAGACGAATATATTGAAGAAACCTACCGGCGCGACCATAATGCCCAGGGAGTTGAAGAAGTATGATGGAAGAAATTGTATTGATTCTCTCCGATTATACTTTCCAGATCGTTGCTTTAGGAACGAGTATATTGGGGTTGATGAGCGGAGTCATCGGCTCATTCACCACTTTGCAGAAAGAAAGCTTGCTTGGGGATGCTTTAAGTCATGCAGCATTGCCAGGAATTGTCATCGGCTTTTTACTGATCGGACGCAAAGAATGGGCGGTGTTGCTCACCGGAGCATTAATCAGCGGACTGCTTGCAACGGCGGTCATTCAATGGATGAGTAAAAACAATAAGGTGAAATTCGATAATGCGTTGTCTTTAATATTATCCAGTTTCTTCGGTTTTGGTTTAGTGCTCCTGACGTTTGCCCAGCGCTCGCCGAATGCGAATCAAGCAGGCATTGAGAATTTTATTTACGGGCAAGCATCAGCGATGCTGATCCGCGACGTTCGTGTTTTAGCTATAGCGACAGTCATCGGCATTGGGTTAATTTTACTTTTCTGGAAAGAGCTGAAAGTGTATACGTTTGATCCTCAATATACAAAGACATTGGGGTTTAATACACGATTTATTCAATTTCTAATTTCAATGATTATGGTAGTGACGATCATTTTGGGGCTTGAATCCGTTGGGGTTATCCTCATGAGCGCGCTGCTTGTAGGGCCGGCAGTAGCCGCTAGACAGTGGACTAATCGGCTGGGTGTTATGGTGGCGTTATCGGGTCTCTTTGGTTTAATTTCAGGCTTTACAGGGACATTAATCAGTTCCATGTATGCTCAGATACCCACAGGGCCGACCATTGTTGTGGTCTTAAGTCTACTTATCTTTATTAGTTTGATGTTCGCTCCGCAAAGAGGCCTTCTGGCAACGAAGCGGGACCATCGCAGACGAAAGAAAGAATACTCAAAATTACTCGATCAAAATATGACAAGATAAAATGAGCGGGTTTGAAAAGGAGACAATACGTATGTGGTTAGATATATATTTAGTAGCGATAGTGGTCGCAGTCGCCTGTGCTTTGCCGGGTGTATTTCTGGTAATACGCGGAACAACCATGCTTTCGGATGCCATTACCCACTCCGTACTGCTTGGAATCGTTCTTGGTTTTTTTGCTACACAAGATTTAAACTCTCCTTTATTAATTATTGGAGCAACGATTACAGGGCTTGTTGTCGTGTGGTTAATAGAAGCTTTACAGCGTACGGAATTGATGAGCAGTGATGCGGCAATCGGCATTACCTTTCCTTTATTCTTTAGTTTAGGGATTATTTTAATCACCCGCTACGCTGGAGACGTTCACTTAGATACGGATGCCGTCTTAATGGGGGAGCTGGTGTTTGTTCCCTTTAGCCGTGTGTCTCTGTTTGGAATGGATTTAGGCCCGGAATCCCTCTGGTCGATGCTGGTGATATTAGGCTTGAACTTCCTGTTTATTTATCTCTTCTTTAAAGAATTGAAAGTGACTACTTTTGATCCGGTGTATGCAGGGGTCATTGGTATATCACCGGCTATTATGCACTATGCTTTAATGGGGTTAGTTTCACTGACAGCAGTAGGTGCCTACGATGCGGTTGGTTCAATCCTGGTCGTAGGTTTTATGGTAGGCCCGGCTTTAAGTGCCTATTTACTGACCAATGATTTAAAGAAAATGATTGGACTAGCCGTTTTATTTGCGGCAGTCAATAGTGTAGTAGGGATCACGATTGCCCGCTATTTAGATGTTTCTTTAGCTGGAATGATTGCGGTAGTTACAGGCATCACTGCCTTTTTAACTTTCTTATTCTCGCCGAGTAAAGGTTGGATCAATCAAAGAATCGATCACAAGAAACAAAAAGAAGCCTTTGAAAAGTGGCTAGAAACCAACACTTAGCAAAGAACCCCCTTGAATAAAAGGAGTAGATCCTTTATTCAGGGGGTTTTTTATAATGAACAGTCCAATTTCCGATTTTGGGTTATTTTTGGTAGAATAGAGATGTATGAAAAACAATGATAATTAAATATGAGGTGCATTATGAACGATCAACCCATTGGATTTTTAGACTCCGGCGTTGGAGGTCTAACAGTTGTCAAAGAAGTGATGAAGCAACTGCCAAATGAGCAAGTTTATTATATTGGAGATTCAGCACGAAACCCCTACGGACCAAGGCCAATGGAAGAAGTCCGTGAATTTACACACCAATTAGCCAATTTCCTAGTTGAAAAAAAGATTAAACTGCTAGTAGTAGCTTGTAATACGGCAACTGTAGCAGCCTTAGACACATTACAAGAAGAACTGCCGATTCCAGTGATTGGCGTCATTGCATCGGGTACTCATGCTGCTGTCTTAGAGACCGCCAATGATAAAATTGGGGTAATTGGCACATTAGGAACGATTGAATCGAAGGAATATGAAAGACAGATTCTAGAAAAAAAAGATAAAGTAAACGTAATAGGCGTGGCTTGTCAAGAATTTGTGGCGATTGTCGAAAAGAACCAATTTGAAAGCGAGTATGCAAAAAAGGTTGTCGAGAAAGAATTAAAACCTTTTAAACAGACAGGAATTGATACATTGGTTTTAGGCTGTACGCATTATCCCTTACTTCAGCCCATTATCCAAGAGTATTTTGGTGCAGATGTCGCTTTAGTTGATCCGGGCGTGGAGACTGCTAAAGCTGTAGAAAAGTATTTAGTTGAGAACGATCTGCTTCATACAGCTTCCGAGAATACAGCACAGCATATTTTCTATACCACCGGTCCTGCCTCTGACTTTGAACATATTGCCAATAATTGGCTGGGACAACAAAATTATAAAGTTGAACAGATACCAGTAGAGGAGCTTAATTAGATGACTGCTAAAAAGATTATTATAGCGACAAGAAATAAAGGAAAAGCGGCAGAATTTGAAGAGCTATTTCAAGCCTTTGGCTATGAAATAGAAACCTTGCTTGATCATCCAGAAATACCTGACATTCCAGAAACAGGCCATACTTTTAAAGAGAATGCCTATGAAAAGGCCTCAGTCTTATCTGAGCATTTGCAGACAATCGTTCTTGCGGATGATTCCGGTTTAGAAGTGGATGCTTTAGAAGGAGCGCCTGGCATTTATTCTGCACGTTATGCAGGAGAACACGGAAATGATCAAAAAAACAATGAAAAACTGTTAAGAGATTTAGGAGAATTAGAAACTGAAGATCGTTCAGCAAATTTTATATGTTCTTTAGTCCTAGTAGGGCCAAATAAAGAACCTTTATTCGTTGAAGGTAAAGTCTACGGGACAATCTTAGAAGAACCGCGGGGAGAAAATGGCTTTGGTTATGACCCGCTGTTCTATGTACCTGAAAAAGGTAAAACAATGGCTGAACTTCCGAGTGAAGAAAAAAATAAAATCAGCCATCGAGCTCAAGCCATCCAGGAGCTAAAAGACCATTTAGAGGGTTGGCTGTAATGGGCAACCACCTGTAAACGGAAGGGGATATCTTTGAAAGTATTAGTTGTAAGCGACAATCACCGTGTTGAAGACGCATTAGAAGACCTTATTTATATTTACCAAAACGAAGTGGATATGTGGCTGCATTGCGGAGATTCTGAATTTGGCGAGAGTCATCCCATCTGGAAGACGTTTAAAACGGTCCGCGGAAATATGGATTGGGAGAAAAATTTCCCCGAGGTAAGAGTAGAAGAGAGTAAAAATACTCGCATGGTTGTTTTGCATGGGCATAAACATCAGGTGAGAAGAAACCGAGAGCCTATGCTGGAAGTTGCATCGGACAACAATGCTTCAATTGTGTTTTATGGCCATACTCATGTGGCTAAAGTAGACAAAAAGGATGGGATCTATTTTATCAATCCGGGGAGCATCACTCAGCCGCGCGGAGAGAGTCGAATCGGTTCTTATGCGATCTATGAAGAAAAAAATGATCAAAGCTTTATAACTTACTACGACTGGAACCATAATAAATTGGAGGAACTGTCACAGCAATTAATTTAACCAACGTTCATGTTAATAGGAGGCCGTAATGATGATATCAGAGAGAATGGAAAAAATGCTGGTGAATGATGTAGAGGATCTTGTAAAGCCTGCTAGTGAAGTAGCAGTAGTAGGGGATCAAAATACGCTAGATCATGCCCTGTTGCTTATGACAACGAATAAATATTCTGTTGTTCCTGTTATAGATCATAAATCGCGACTAAAGGGTTTAATTTCTATGCCATTGATTATGGAAGCAATTATTGATATTGAAGATGTTCAATTTGATAAATTAGCTGAGTTTAAAGTGGCAGAAGTCATGTCAACGGATTTTCCAGTAGAAACAATGGATTTTGAATTGGAAGACGTTCTGCGGACATTGATACATAACGCCTTCATCTCCATAGTAGACGATGAGGGAGTTCTTTTAGGTATTATTACGAGACATGAATTGCTGACCGGTTTAAATCGGATTGTCCATAATTTTGAGCGTGTTTACGACGTAGAAGAGAGAAAAATCGAAAGAGTGTAAATAAAAAGAGAAATCATCTAGGCCTAGCCTTAATGATTTCTCTTTTTACTGTATTAATATTCAGCGTTCTAAATCGATGTCATATTCCCCGTAAGGTAAATCAATACCTGCTTTCGATAGTTCCTGAATATAGACTTCATAAAACTTGTTTCTGACACCCCACTGTGCTCCAGGTTCAGTGTAGATAACGACCCGCAAGACCATTTGACCTTTCGCATTTGCAGCAAAAGAAACTTCATTAGGCGGGACGGTAATCTCCGCGAAATCTGGAATTAAGCGTTCATTTACTTCAGCAATTACCGTTCGAACTCTCTCCAAATCTGTGTCATGAAATAGATTGACTTCGATCATCGCCCGCATATCTCCCTTAGACAGATTGCTGATAATGAGTATCTCCCGATTGGGGATATAGTGAATCGTTCCATCAAAGGCTTTGATTTGCGTAGTGCGCAGATTAATGTTGGTCACAGTCCCCATAATTTCATCGATTGTCACCACATCTCCTATATCGAGCTGATTCTCGCTTAAGATGGTCATTCCATTGACTAAGTCAGAGACAAACCCTTGTGCACCCAGAGATAAAGCCAAACCAACAACCCCAGCACTCGCCAGTAAGGAACCTACTGGGAAGTTTAGGATATCAAGTAAGGTGTAGATGAGAAAGAAATAAAAAACCGCATGATATATATTCTTGGCGATTCGAGACAATGTTTCTTTACGTTTGGTTCGATGCGTCTTTTTATCTAAATAGCGTTTATAGACTTTTTCGATCAGCCATTTAGCGATCAGATTGATCGCAAAGAAGACGGCTAGCGTAAAGATTACGCGAATCCCGGTGACTACGAGTTGTTTGGAGACAGTCTCCCAATTAAAGGTTGCAATCACTTCTTCGATAAAAGTGGGATTCTCGATTTCCTCTAGTTGGAGATTTTCTTGAATCTCTCCTAAACCTTCTGATGCATAAAGTAGAACATTCATTTAATTACCCTTCCATAGTAAAATAGCTCTTTTAAACCATACATATTCTAACAAGAATCAGCAGAAAATCCAGCTTTTCTTATGAATATTCTTTAATCCCGTGCTGTATAATTTGCAAAAAACGAAGGCATAATGGTAAGCTAAGCATATAAATTAATAATAAAGAGAGAGAGTGATAAGAATGAATTTAACAGGTGGAGAAATTGCTGGATTAATTGCTGCGGTTGCTTTTGCCATTCTTGCGATTGCTTTATCCATAGCAATATTCAAAATGGGAAAAGTCATTAGTGAGCTGAATACAACAGTTGAAGAGGTTAATAAAACAATCACTGTTGTAACCAAAAATTCAGACCATTTACTGATAGAAGTAGAAGGGCTGCTGAACAAATCAAATACCACATTAGATGATGTAAATGGTAAACTCAGCTTGACCGATCCGCTTTTTAAAGCAGTTGGAGATTTAGGGGCATCCGTATCGGACTTGAATAATGCCACCCGTAATTTAACCACACAGCTTGGAGGAAAATCAAAAGCTGGTTCAACAATCGGCATCTCTAGAAAAGTGGGGGAAAGAGTTTCTAAACTTTAATCCATAGAAAAAAGATTATATAAGGGAGAGTGGCAAGAATGCAAAGATGGAAAGATCAATATAGAGCAGAAGGGTTTATTGTCGGTGCTTTAGTCGGTGCGGCAATAGCCGCATTAGTCTCATTACTATTTGCTCCAAAATCTGGAAAAGATTTAAGAAAAGATATCGGGCATACTACACATAAGGCATGGGACCAAGCAAGTGACTATGTGGATACTGCAAAAGATAAAGGACAAGAAGTAGCAGGAGACGTCAGTGAAAAAGCCTCATCTTATTTTAATGTGGCTAGTGACGAAGTAGACAAAGCAACCAAGAAAACAAAAGGTTTTTTCAAAAGAAAAACCGGTTCAAATAAATTCCAAGATAAAATTGATGAAGTGGCGAAAGTCTCTGAGAACATGAACCAGCTCAATAAGTAAATCTGAAATAAAAGCCACAAAGAGCAGCTAGAAAATTCTAGCTGCTCTTTGCCTTTTACCGGATAATCGTTGTCAGTTCTTTGTCTGACTGCGTAAAAGCTTCGCAGCCATTTTCAGTCACTACCACACAATCTTCGATACGAATTCCCACGTCGCCTGGGATATAAATGCCAGGTTCAAGAGAAAAGCACATGCCTGATTCTACTATTGTATCATTTAAACCATGAATGCTTGGGAATTCATGGGCTGTTTTTCCAATGCCATGTCCTAAGCGGTGAGTGAAATACTCGCCATAGCCGGCATTGGTGATTACTTTCCGGGCGATTTGATCGAGTTCTCCTGCGCGCATCCCGGGTTTTACGGCTTCTTGTGCCGTTCTTTGAGCCTCGAGGACTACCTCATAAATGGCTTGTTTTCGTTCGTCTACGTTTCCGAAAGCCACCGTACGTGTAATATCACTCGCGTAGCCATTATAAATCACGCCTAAGTCAAAGAGCACAAACTCATTCTGCTTCAGCCGGCGTTTGCCTGGATTGCCGTGCGGACTGGCTGCATTCTCGCCGAATAAAACCATCGTTGGAAAACTCATTTCAGAAATGCCGCGATTTTTCATTTCCATCTCAATCTTTGAAACGACTTCTTGTTCCGTGATGCCTTCTTTTAGAAAGTCTATGCCAATTTGGAGGGCTTCATCTGCTAACTGGCCAGCAATCCTCATTTTTTCAATTTCTTCTTCTGTTTTTACCATACGCATTTGATCAATCACCAGACCTATATCATTTGACTCCACGGTCTGACTAGGGGAGTGGGCCTCTAAAATAGCTTCTCTGAGCTGCTTAGCGCGCTCAACTGTAAGAGTGTTCTCATCCACCCGGTAAGAGCGAATGTCATCTGCAATCTCTTTCGCTTGTTTTGCTATGATTGTCCAGGGACTTTCTTCATCTGAGTAAGAGAAAATCAATTCAATGGCTGATTGTGCTTTTGCTTCTTCCATTTCTAAGCCCGGAACAAATAAGAAATGATCTTTTTGAGAAACCACATAAGCTACAATTCTTTCATGGGGATTGCTTTCAAAGCCTGTAAAATAGGCTACCGTTGTCGGGTCGTCTAAATAGACGAGGTCGACATTTTCAGCTATCATATAATCTTGTAGACGTTCTAATTTTTTATTCATATCGTTTGGTCTCCTTAATGTTGAATTAACCTGATTATAACACGATTTTTATGAAAACATGAACCGCTTCATAGAGCCATTTTCATGAAAGGACTGATAATTCGGCAATGAAAGCGTTTGACTTCATTGAAAATATTTTCAACATCTGGTAGAATTACTTTACTAAAAAATGAAATGAAATTATAAAAAGGAATGAAAAAAATGGCAAAACAAACAGTTACCATTTATGATGTCGCTCGTGAAGCAGGCGTATCAATGGCTACGGTTTCCCGTGTTGTAAATGGAAATCCGAACGTAAAACCAACAACTAGAAAAAAGGTGTCGGATGTAATTGAACGACTAAATTATCGACCAAATGCGGTAGCAAGAGGTTTAGCAAGTAAGAAAACAACCACAGTAGGGGTAATCATCCCAGATGTCACCAACCTTTATTTCTCCTCTTTAGCTCGAGGAATTGATGATATTGCATCAATGTATAACTATAATATTGTCTTAGCCAACTCAGATGGCGATATTCAAAAAGAGAAAAAAGTATTAGATACACTGTTAGCTCAGCAGGTGGACGGGGTTATCTTTATGGGACATCAAGTGAGTGATGTTATGAGTAAAGAGATCGACCGGGTAGATACTCCAGTGGTATTAGCAGGTACAGTTGACGAAGAGAATGAGCTGCCAAATATTATTATCGATTACCGAGAATCAACAAAAGCAACGACTCAGCTGCTGTTTGACCATGGCAATGAGAAAGTAGCCTTAGTTGGTCTCGAGATCAATGCAGCTAAGCAGCAAAGAAGTTTTGAAGGCTATAAAGCCGGCTTAGAAGCAGCAGGCCGTGAGTTTGATGATTCATTGGTTGTTAAAATAGCTCCAGATCGTCATGTCATCCAAAACTTAAATCTGGCTTCAACGGTATTAGAGACCGGTGCAACGGCGGCAGTTGTTGAAGATGATCGGTTAGCGATTCTCTTACTAAACCAGCTGATGGAACAAGGCGTCAATGTACCGGAAGAATTTGAAATTATTTCTTCAAACAACTCGCCATTAATTGATATTTCGCGTCCTAAATTATCGACTGTCACTCAGCCGTTATATGACTTAGGCGCCGTGGCTATGCGTTTACTGACAAAACTGATGAACGATGAAGAAACAGATGAAACACATATTGTACTTCCATTCCACATTACAGAAAATGGAACAACAAGACATTAGAAAACAATAAAAAACGGTAGACCCTTTTACAGGTCTACCGTTTTTTTAATCTTCGTTTTCGTCGTTCTCCTCATTATCTTTCTCATCAGAAGAATCTTCTTCGTCTTCATTATCTTCATCGTTGTCCTTGTCTTCGTCTTCTTGCTCGTCGTTCTCATCTTCATTTGAACGGCTAGGTCTTCGACGGCGACGTCCTCTTCGGCTTGACCAAAACTCTTCTAGTTCTTCTTCAGTTGCACCTTGAGCAAAATCATAAGTGGTTGTTTCAGGCACATTGTCTTCACTGAAGATTTCCGTTTTTGTTTCGCCGCCTACCCGAATAGTATCGCCATTAGGTAAATCGACCTCTCCAGCTTTCATGCCGGTCCCGACTAAAACAGATTCAGACGTAATGCCATCCGGCTCAGGAACTGTTTCATTCAAGCCCAGCACTTCAGGTTTTACATCATGGACAACATTCATAATGTTCGCCCAATTTCGAAGGTTTCGGAAAGAGGGGCGTAAGCCGCCATAATCGAGTAAACGTATCTGTCGATCGTAACCCATCCATGTCGTTAAGGACACATTGGGTGTCACACCTGCATACCAGACATCATAATCATTATCTGAGGTTCCAGTTTTAGAAGCCAAGTCGACTTCAAAGTCCATATAGTTTGAAACCATACGTCCTGTTCCAATCGGTCCGGTTACTTCTCTTAAAATATCGTACAGCATATAGTTGACTTCTTCTGACCATACACGAACCGGGTCGGGTTCGTGTGCATAAATGACTTCTCCATCCGTATTCTCAATTCTGTCGATAATATAAGGAGAATTAAAGACCCCGCCATTACCGATTGCCGCATAGGCTCCAGCTATTTCAGTAGCAGTTGGTCCTCTGAGGAGGCCGCCTAGAGCTGTAGAAGGTCTAGAAAACTCGATATCTCCTATAGCTTCTGGTCCAAACCCCATGGAGCGGGCGTACTGAGCAATGTCGACATGATCATTTATCATTTGCACATACAATCTGGAAGCTGGAATGTTTTGAGAAACAGTCAGCCAATGACGGACATCTCGCCACTGATTCGTTGTTTCGCGTATATTTGTCACATCGTGTGGTCTGCTTCCCGGCTGCTCAAGCACCCATTTCATATCAGGAATAATTGTAGCCGGTGTGACAATTCCTTCAGCCAGCGCCGGTCCATAGACAACCAATGGTTTCAAGACCGATCCGCTTAAACGTCGGGAATCAAATGCATTGTTGGCTTGGTTGATCTCATAATCTCTTCCTCCAACAAAAGCCAGTACTTTCCCGGTCTCATTTTCAATTAACGTGCCTCCGACTTGAACAGGGTATTTCTCTTGGGTCGTATGAGTCACTCCATTAGCGTCTTTCCAAGTATAGGGCTGTTCTTGACCAAATGCCCCTTGTGTTTCGTTTATTTTTTGATTAACGGCTCGATGCAATGTCGGATCAATCGTGCTGTAGACATCATAACCGCCATTGACCAATTCATTATCCGCTTCAGCCATGTAGGCATTCTGCAGGTCCAGATTTTCATTGATCTCGTTTGCTAGCTGTGTCTTTTCTGCTTTTCTCTCTTCAGAATCTTCTTCGGTTATCTCAGGAACTGTACGGCTCTCTTGTAAAATTTCTTGGATACGTTCTTCACTTAAGCCGTCTACTTGCATCAGTCTTTTCGCCAAAACATTGACAGCTTCTCTTCGCACTAAGTCATAAACATAAGACTGTGCCGGATTCGTGATGTTTTCATTATCGCGAGCTAAAAAGTCTGCTGTAATATCATAATTTAAGGCTTCTTGATGAGTTTCTCTGTCAATATACCCCTCACGATACATACTATATAAAACTTCTTGCTGGCGGTAAATACCTGCACTTACATCTTCTTTGATTTCACCATATTGATTATATGGACTGTAAGAAATCGGACTCTTTGGCAGTCCTGCCAGAAAAGCCGCTTGAGGTAAATTCAATTCTGCTGGCGACACACCAAAAATTCCTTGAGCAGCTTCTTCAATTCCTGCGATGTTTTGTCCGAAATTATTCCGGCCAAAAGGGGAAACATTCAGATAAGCTTCGAGTATTTCTTCTTTATCCACCGCATTTTCTAAATGCGTCGCATAAAGAATTTCTACGGCTTTTCTTGAATGCGTCACTTCTGCACTCAAAATCTGCTGTTTCACTAATTGTTGCGTCAATGTCGAACCACCCGTTACCAGTGGGGCTCCAGATAATTCTTGGACACCGGCTCGAATTAAAGCTTTAGGAACGATTCCTTCATGTATAAAGAAATTTTCGTCTTCTGTGGCAATAACTCCTTGAATAACTAGCGGGGAAATATCCTCAAGAGGGACTGGGGTACGTAATAAATCTGATTGGACATCGCTGATCATACTATTGTCCGCATAATATAAAGTAGACTTCACATTGTAGTCATAAATCTGTGACTGCATCTGAGCATGTGTAGGCATCGGGGCATCTTCTACTAGGGATGCAAAGTAGCCAATTACTGTTCCGCCGGCTAAGGCACCGCCTACGAGTAGTAAAAGAATGAGCAGGCCGACTAGACCTTTCATTACTCGATAAAAAATATCAAAGTAATACTCAAACCTTTTTCCATATTGTTTAAACTTTTCTTGATCAAAGTTCGAGTTACTCTCTTTATTGCTGGAACTCATCTTTGAACCCTCCTAAAATCAATCGTTCTGTAAAATAATTCATCTGCATTTTTCCGCTTTATGATTTTCCTATTATAGCAAATCGTGACCTTATAAGCAAAACCACAAAAGGCTGTCAATAATAGTAGAAGAACCTTTCTAAAATAGCAAGGAATATTTTAAAGAAAAGTAAATTATCCATTAATATTACAAAAAGAATGAAAAAATGTAATAATCCTGATACAAAATACTAATAATAGAATGTTATACTTCCTGTGCTAAATAAATACTTACTGCTTAATTGTGTAAACAAATACAAAATAGCAGATTCCTGTGGAGGTAAAAGAGTGAAAAGAAGAGTATTAACAACAGCGTTAGCCAGTGCTGTATTAGGAACATCTTTATTAGGTGCGACACCCGTGCTTGCCAATGAATACGATGAAAAAATTCAACATACGCAAGAGACAATTCAGGAAAAAGAAGCAGCTGCAAGTGAACTAGAGGCGATTATCAGCCAATTATCTAGTGATGTAGCAAATACGCAAGAAGCCGTACATAGGATTAACAATGACATTCAACAAAATGAAGCAGCGCTGAAATCTGCCATCGCAGAACTGGAAGCTGCACATGATGAAATGAATACATTACTTAAAGAGATTGCTGTTTTAGAAGAAAATATTGCAAGACGTTCAGAAAAATTAGAAGAACAGGCCCGACTTGTTCAAGTGAATGGAAATCCGACCAATTATTTTGATTTTATTTTGAACGCAGAATCACTGACTGATGCAATTGCTCGCATCGATGTGGTAGCGAGTTTAGTGCAATCCAGCAACAAGATGATCGAAGCACAAGTCAAAGACCAAGAAGCCGTCCAAGCAAAGTCTGAAGAAACAGAACAAAAAATTATCCAGCAACATGCGCTTGCGGGACAGTTAGAATCAACTTCTGCAGAGTTAGAAACACAAAAAGCCTCTCAAGTTGCCTTAGTTGCTCAGCTGAAACTCGAAAAGAACTCAGCTGAAGGGAATCGATCCGCTTTAGTTGCTGAACGCAACGCAGCATTGCGCCAAGTCAGCCAATTAGAAGAAGAACGTCAAGCTGTACAAGTGGCTATGGAACAAGCCGAGCGTGAACGTGCGCAGGAAATAGAAGCAGAACGTGCGCAAGAAACAGAGACACAGGAAGCACAAGCGATCGAAGAAGTAGCCTCTATTGTTTCAGTCGCTTCAAGCAGAGTGGAATCAGCGGCAGCCAACGCATCAGAAAGAACAAATCGTTCGGAGCGCTCAGATACAGCAAGTCGTCCAGAAAGACCGAGCCGCACCAACCGAACAGAAAATACAAATCAAAACAGTCAAACGAACAGACCCGAAACACCAGCGCCAGCGCCTGAACCAGAGCCGACACCGGCTCCAACGCCAGCACCGGAACCGGAACCTGAGCCAACACCAGCGCCGACACCGGCACCGGCCCCAACGCCGACTCCAGCTCCGGAACCAAAACCTGAACCGAAGCCAGCACCGAAACCGGCACCGGCTCCATCAGGAAATGTCTTGTCAATTGCTGGTCAATACATCGGTGTGCCTTACCACTGGACGGGAACAACACCCAATGGGTTTGACTGCTCTGGCTTTACGCAATATGTCTTTGCCAAAGCAGGAAAATCAATTCCTCGTACTACTGGAAGTCAATATGCACGTGCGCAAAAAGTAAGCAACCCACAGCCAGGAGACTTAGTCTTCTTCAGTAATGGACGCAATGGCAATATTGACCACGTAGGAATCGTTACAGGACCAGGAAGCTTTATAGGAGCGCAAACTTCTACAGGTGTCGCTTATGCAAGTTATACTTCAGGATACTGGGGAACTAGCGGACGCCTTGTAGGCTTTGGCCGCTACTAAACGTAAAATACAATGAATCATATAAGAAGAAG
>CAZKSU010000013.1:8177-21291 GCA_964555455.1 uncultured Carnobacteriaceae bacterium | reverse complement strand
ATTATTCTTCCGACGGCGATTTAATTTATGTCGGTAAAAATAATAAGCAAAATGAGACACTTACGATGCGGACAGCCAATAAGACCGATTGGTGGCTCCATACAAAGGATATACCAGGCTCTCACGTGGTTATCCGAAATGAACACCCGTCCGAACAAACCATTGAAGAAGCAGCGATATTGGCGGCTTATAACAGCAAATACCGCATGTCTTCCTCGGTGCCGGTGGATTACACACAAATTAAACATGTGAACAAGCCAAATGGCGCTAAACCAGGTTATGTGATTTATGAGAACCAAAATACGGTGTTTGTGACACCGGATAAAAATATTGTCCGCCAATTAAAGGAAAAGCCAGAAAACAAAGAAAAAGAATAAAACTAAAACACCCCATTCGCTGCGAAGGGGGTGTTCCTTTAGCATGCCTTGCTTTTGGACTTTTCTAATTTATGGTGTAAGCCCGGGATAAAGCCGGTGATAAACAAAATGACTCCTAAAAGCAGAGTCCCTGCGGTTAAATAGACACTCTCCAATAAAACTCTTAGAATGACCATTACAACAAACAGCCCAACACCATAGGATCCTAAAAACGTGGTGGATAAGGTTAGATCATCGCCATCCGTTACTTTTACCTTATTTGATTTCTGCCCAAAAGTAGAAGTCTGCAAAATGGCCTCATCGTCGACAAGAGGAAGCTCCCTATATTCCCTATTGTGGATTTTCTCTGCTTTTTGTCCATTCAAAAGCAAATGAACTCCTGATATCATGCCTACCCAACCAGTTTCGCGATAAACTTCGATTTTCTTCATTCCTTTATCCTCTAAGGCAGTTTTTTAGTTACTTGTAACCGTCTCGCCTGGATAGTCGTTCATTCCAGAAGTGACATTTGTTGCTTCAAAGCCATGATTATTTAGTATCTCTGTCCCTTGGCGTGAAAAACGTTCAGCTTGGCAAATCACATAGTAGTGTTTGTCTTTGTCTAGTTGATCTAAGTTAGCCTCTAATTGGCTTAAAGGAAGATTGACCGCTCCTCTAATATGGCCGCTGGCGAATTTTTCTGGTGTGCGCACATCGACAATATTTACATTGTCTTCGCCCTTCTTTAACACTGTTTGGTGAAAATCTTCAATTGAAATATGTTCCATATGTATAACCTCCTAAAAATACTGCCTTAAGCATACTATCTTTTTGGAGAACTTACAAACTCACCTGTCATTTAAAGTGCTCTTTTTCTTTTTAAAATGGGATACAATGAACCCGATCTGAATCAAACGATGATGGAAGCTGCAGAATAATTAAAAGAATCGAAAGGGCAAGAACCTGATTCCTGCACTAGGTATAAGTAACCATTAAATCTTCTAATAAGAATGGGAAGACTTACTTTGTTAAATTTGTGGGGGTGATTTCAAGCCCTCTCATCTGAAAGGATAGAAAAACAGCAGGACTAAGAGGTTAACATGGAGTAAAAGTTTTCAACAACGACAAGTTTACTTTACATCGCCTCTTACAGAAAGTATACTCTAGATAAACAGAGAGGAGACAAATCATGGACAAGCATGAGGTTCTAAAGAAAGCCAGACAATCCCAAGAAGATGAAAGAGAAAAACGGGTGGAAAAGGATAGTTTCCGATTCAGCTGGATGGGCGTTATTCTAGCCATCACTATCCTTATGGCTGTAAGAATCTATCACAATGAATCGACTGCTGATCTGATAGTAATTACTATGGTTCAATTTGCTTCCAGAGCTCTCTACCAATTTATCAAAGTGAAAGATACTTATCATTTATTCGCTCTTCTTATTTCTATTGGCGGTCTTCTACTGGCTGTTTTCGCATTACTTAGTGATTATGGTGTTTATTGATGAAAAAGAAGGATGATTTAGTCTTAAAAAAATCGCTTAAAAAAGGTGCGGGCCGAGGGAGACATTTCGCAGCAGGATCTCGCTGATTTAGTGGAGGTTTCCCGGCAAACGATTCGCTCTATTGAAAATGGCCAATTCAATCCCACCGCGAAGTTAGCCCTGCTTTTATGTCTTGCATTAGATAAAAAGTTTGAGGAGCTTTTTTATTTTGAAAATGAAATGCAAAAAAGAACGCCTGAACAAATGTCTCGATTTGTTCAGGCGTTCTTTTGCTAGTTACCTCTTACTCCATATGGGCTCTGACTTTAGCGATACATTCGTTATGATCGTGTTTTCGCGCTGGACATTGGTAACGGCCAAAGAAAATCAGCCAATGATGCGCTTCTGACCATATCTCTTCAGGTAATTTTTCCATTAAGAGCTTTTCTACCTGCACTACCGTCGCCTCTTCAGGCGCAATCTTGAATTTTTTGGCAATTCGTTGGACATGTGTATCAACCGCAATAGCAGGCTGCTTAAAAGCAACACTTAAAACCACATTCGCGGTTTTTCGGCCAACTCCCGGTAAACTCTCCAAATCTTTGCGATTATTGGGCACTTCACCCTCAAAATCTTCTACTAATTTTGCAGAGGTATTTTTTATGAACTTGGCTTTGTTCCGATACAATCCAATGGTTTTAAGTTTATCTTCTAAATCTTCTAACTCCGCATGCATCATGGCTTCTGGAGTAGGATAGGCTTCAAACAATGCAGGAGTAACTTTGTTGACTCCCACATCCGTTGTCTGTGCACTTAAAATCACTGCAATTAATAATTCAAAAGGATTCTTAAAATCCAGTTCAGCTTTCGCCTCAGGAAACATTTTACCTATAGCTTGAACCACTTTTGTAGTTTCAGTTGAATCTAATAGTTCTTGATCTCCTACCAATAGTTATCTCTCCAAACTTCTACTCTTTATTCATATCTTTCAGCCAATTAATCATAGGCACCGGTTCTACTGGTTCGGTATCTTCATCCATAGTATTTGAATACGATGCACTTTGCCGAAACTTTTCACTTTCTTTCTCCACTTGTTCCTTTGTCCGGATATTTTTCTTTTCCCAATTCAATAAAATGCGATCGATATATTTGAAATTATACACTTGGTTGAGTACAGCCTCTCGAAGAGCCATTTGGATTAATTCCTTTGAGTATTTATCTTCTTTTATCCATTTTGCCAAAACTTCCATCTCAATCGACGACAGGGTGCGTCCGAACTCTTGTTCAAATAGAGTAAATAAATTCTTTTCATCTTCCTCTTTTTCTGACGAAGCTTCTTCTGAACGCTCTTGTTTCATTAGAACAAAAAGTTTTTCCCACAGCAAAGAAAGAGAATAGGCATCTTGCGTGATGCCCTTCTCATCCTTTGTAGTTTCGATTGACAAGACTTTTTTCTGAGTTAACTGATGAATGGCACGAAAGACATTCTCTTCCGTCATATTCATATTTTCAGCAATTTTTTTGGTGCTGGGGAAAAGCTCCCCTTTATCCATGTAAGATTTTATTTGTAAAATAAGCACTAGCTCATCATTTGACAAATTGAATTTGCGATAATGCCGGAGCAAGAGTGTAGGAAGTACGGTTTGACCGGCCTTCATCCATTTGATCATCAAATCATTTTCCAAAACAAACACTCTCTCTTATAATGTATTCCAATTATGGTCTTAGACGGTTTAATAAACGTGGGAATGGAATCGATTCACGAATGTGTTTGGTACCCGTGATCCACGTTACCGCACGTTCTAACCCTAAACCGAAACCTGATGTTGTAACCGCACCGTAACGGCGTAAATCTAAATACCACTCGTAATCTTCTACATTTAATCCAAAATCAACAATATTTTGTTTCAATGTTTCATAATCAGACTCACGCTGTGAACCGCCGATAATTTCCCCGTAGCCTTCAGGAGCGATTAAGTCTGCACATAACACTACATCGTCTCGATCAGGATGGAGCGGCATGTAGAAAGGTTTAATGTCTTTAGGGTAGTTTAAAATGAACACCGGTTGTTCAAACTGGTTCGCGATGAACGTTTCTTCAGGAGAACCGAAATCGACGCCCCACTCTACATCGAAATCATTTTTCTGCAGCATCTCAATTGCTTCATCATATGAAATGCGAGGATAAGGCAATTTGGTATATTTCTCTAATGCTTCACGGTCACGTTCTAAAACAGTTAATGCGTAGTCACAGTTATCTAACACGCTTTGGACCAAGTAAGCCACGTAGCGTTCTTGAATCTCTAAAGATTCATCTTGCTCCATAAAGGCCATCTCTGGCTCAATCATCCAAAATTCAGTTAAGTGACGCCGTGTTTTAGATTTTTCAGCTCGGAAAGTTGGACCAAAGGTGAAAACTTTGCCAAAGGCCATCGCTGCAGCTTCAGCATGCAATTGACCCGTTTGCGCTAAGTAAGCATCATCCTCAAAGTAGTCAATGTGGAATAAATCCGTTGTATTCTCTCCAGCAACAGCCGTCAAGATTGGAGAATCAATGTTAATAAATCCTTCTTTGTTAAAGAATTCATAGGTTGCACGAATCATTTCATTTCGAACCAGCATAATAGCATGTTGTTTTGACGAACGCAGCCATAGATGGCGATTATCCATTAAGAAATCTGTCCCGTGTTCTTTTGGAGTAATTGGATAGTCTTCAGATTCGCCGACTACTTCCATTTGCTCGACATGAATTTCATATCCGAAAGCGGATCTGGCATCTTCTTGGATCGTTCCAGTAATTTTTACAGAAGTTTCTTGGTTAATATGAGTGGCTAAATCAAAGAGTTCTTCTCCCACTTGATTTTTTAGCACGACTCCCTG
This sequence comes from uncultured Carnobacteriaceae bacterium, assembly GCA_964555455.1. GTDB lineage: Bacteria > Bacillota > Bacilli > Lactobacillales > Carnobacteriaceae_A > Atopostipes. Next base: position 16,572 of record CAZKSU010000013.1, on the reverse strand, counting down.
GAAATAGGCTGTTCCATCTCGCAATTCTAAGAATGCAATTTTACCACTTGAACGTTTATTAGCGACCCAAGCCTTAATTTCAACTTGTTGGTCTACGTAATTTTTTGATTCGATAATTGTAATTCGTTCCATTAAAATTCTCCCTTTTATCTCATTTTAAATATTTTTTATTGTGCGTACCCACTCACCGGAAGTTAAAGAATACATGGCGTAACCAATATTCCCATTTTCCTGTCTGAAACTAATCTCCCATATAGGCGTATCGTTATACATCCCTATGCGAGTTTCTAGTATTTTCTCTGGGCTTTCACGGTCTATTGTTTGGCTGATGGCTTCGTATTCGGTCATTGCACTTTCTTGCTCAACCACTTCAATCGCTCCGCCATCTTGTTGCACAATCACAAAGATTGGCGTCCCCTGGCTATTTTTGCCGGTAACCGTGAAAAAAGATTCTTCACCGTTGTACCAATAAAAATTTTCGGCATCCACTAAATCAGCTCTTCGTGAAGCGAGCTCAATCGTTTCCGCTTCAGCTTGGTGAAACGGTGATAATGAGCGAGTGATCAGTGTTGTGACTGCGAGTATCAATAAAAGCATCGCGATTATTGATGTGATTAAAAATTTCTTCACTCAAACTCACCTTCTATCTTTCAATAAATGAACTTCTCTATTATAACAAATTCTATATATGAATGAAACAGACGCTAAAGTTATTTTATCTTATTCTGTTTCTTTTTGATCGATGAATTTTTGGACTTCTGTTCCTAATTGCTGATTCTCATAAATTTCAATCGGCACACCATTCGGCAGAGAATCTGTAAATGTTTTTGAATAGTTGGCGGAAAGAAAACGGTCATCCAAAATTACCAATACCCCTCTATCCGACTCATTTCGAATTAAACGGCCAAAAGCTTGCTTAAATTTCAAGACCGCTTGCGGCAAGTACTCATGCGTGAAAGGATTTAATCGATAGCGTTTTAAATAATCTATTTTTAACTGCATAATCGGCGTATCTGGAGCTGGGAATGGCAGACGAGTCAGCACAACCAATTCAAGTTCTTCTTCAGGCAGATCAATGCCCTCAAAGAAGCTGTCGGCTCCAAGGATCACTGCCGGTTTATGCCGTTTAAAGTTTTTCAAAATCCGATTGCGCGTCCCTGAAATAGATTGCGCCAGGATAAGATGGCTGGATGTTTCTTCCCTTGCGGTCAATAAATCGTACACTTCCCGAAGGACCGCTAATGAACGGAACAGGACAATGGTATTGGCCTGCGTGTTCGATAAAATCTTTGCGAGCTCTTCTGCTAACAGTTTTGAATATTCTTCATTTCGCAGATTCTTAGGATTGATGTTCTGCTCAGGCAGCATCACTCGGACTTGTTTCCCATAGTCAAATGGACTCGGAAGCTGTAAAAATGTCATCGGCAAGTTCTTCATCTGTTCTGAAAAGTATTGTTCACTGTCTTTAAAGGAGAGCGTGCTGCTTGTGAAAATCACTTTTGAGTGCGTCGCCAGATAATCGACAAGCGAGTTCTTTTCACCCCATTGAAGCGTATGGAACTGAATCGAGTTTTCAATATGTTCAGGCAAGTAACTGACCCATCGCAAAGCTTCAGTGGGCTGTTCAGTCAATTCAAAGAGGAGCTGGAAGCTCTGTTTCCAGTTCATCATAAAAGTCGTTATTTTTCCGAGTTCAATTAATAAAAGCTGGTGGCTGTTCGATAATTGCTCAAAATGCTCTAAGCCTATTTTTGAAATTTTCTGGCTGACATAGATAAATTCTTCTAAACCACGGACAATATTCTTTAGAACCTTCTTCTTTTTGAAGTTTAAATGGCCGAGATCAAAAGCACTTTCTACAAATTGTGAATCTTTTCTTGTCGTAAAAGAGCTTTCTTCATAGTACGTAAGAAAATAATTAAAAATACTCTCCCAAGACTCTTTAATTAATTCAGTATTTCGCTCGATAGCCAGCAAATCAACGGCTTTAATCCATTGTTCTTTTTCCAGCGCATTTATCAACTGAGCCACCCCCGTATTTTCCGTGATAGACCCCATCTTTTCTAGCTGCGTAAGAATTTCAATCCCGTAAATGGATTGAGTGCTTGTTTTTGTCACAATTTCCGGAAAATGATGCGCTTCATCAACGATGAGGTATTCCAAGGAAGGAATCACTGGCTTTGGCGTCTGCCAATCATGCACTAAGAAATGGTGGTTGGTAATAATCATTTCGGAATGTTTAATGGCATTTTTTATCCGTTCGTAAAAATCATAATCTTGCCAATGCTTATCGATATACTGGTTATTCGTTACTCGTATTTCTTGCCAGAATGTCAGATCTAAATGGCTGCCCGCATTTATTTCAGAAAGGTCGCCGGTCGTTGTCTGCGTTAACCAAACTAAGAGCCGCATACTCAAATAAGCCTCTGAATCTTCCGCTCGGATCAATTTTAGCCAGCGCTCAAAAATACTCAGTGAGATATAATGATTACGGCTCTTCACTAAGGTCGTTGTGATTTTCCGGTTCAAAATATTTTCTAAATCGGGCAATGTTTCTTCCAATAATTGCTCTTGCAGCAAAGTCGTATACGTGCTGATGACTATTGGATGCTTATGGTCCGTGTGAAAACTCAGCGGAAATAAATAGCCCATTGTTTTCCCGATTCCCGGGGGTGCTTCGATGGCTAGTTTTTCTATCGTCAATTCTTGTTCTAAATACGTATAAATGGTGTCCATCATTTCCGCTTGCACGTCTCTGTATACATAATCGTCTCGCAAATACTGCTGCTTTTCTTCTTTGGTGCCAGGAAAAGCAGCCTCCCTGTTATGTATAGATGAGGCTTGTGCAGGTTCAGCCGGTTTTTGAATAGCAATCTGGTTGACTACTACTAGATCATCTGCCAAAGGCGCCAGTTCTTCTTTGGCGGCGGCAAGTGCCCGTTCAAAAAAAAGAGCCGTTTCATGAGTCGTACAGGCCGATAATTGCTCTAATCTTTCCAAAGTAACCAGCGGAAGCGATTTGGCATATCTAAATAAGCAGTTAAAAATATGGACTGTCGCTTCTGCATCCGCTAAGGCATCATGCGCATCCGATAAATCATAATTCAGATGAGCCGCAATATCCTCCAGCTGGTAACTGTCCAATGACGGATATAAAATTTGAGTCAGCTCCACCGTATCCACTGCTGGAATCTTTAGCTGTTTAAAACCATGTGCTTTTAATTGTTCATTTAAAAATCGAAAATCAAAGCCAACATTGTGTGCAACGAAAACTGTACCTTCAAGCAAAGACAAAATCATCGGTGCTATTTCTTCAAAATATGGCGCTTTTCTTACATCATTATTTGTAATTCCTGTTAGTTTACGAATATTTCTAGGAATATTCTTCCCTGGATTCACCAGCGAATCAAATGTGTGGATGGTCTCGCCATTTTTCATTAACACACAAGCAAATTGAATAATTCGCTCATCTGCGCCCACACTTCCTCCAGTCGCTTCGATATCGACGATTGCGTATATTTGTTCCGATAGCAATGAAAATAACACCTCTATTCAAAAATTTAGCTTCTACTTGTCTATGCCGGGTATGCATTGCTTCTCTTTTAACCAATGCACAATGGCTTCTTTTTCGTTGGGAATTTCTTTATAGATGACCGCTTTAAGCGCCTTTTCAAGCGCTTCGCCCATCCATCGGCCTGGCCGTGTTTTTGTTTCTTGCATCAAATGGTTTCCAGTGACTGCCAGCTCATCTTTGTCTTTAATCGGCAGATTATCGTACCTTTCAAGAACTTTCAGATGTTCTTGCTTGCGCCCTTCATGCTCCATTAAATCCTCTACTTCCAAAGAAAACTTCGCACCTAAGTGAAAGAGCTGCCAGTCATTTAAGTAGCCTTCTTCTAGTCGGATGTTAAATGCTTTAAATAAGGTGATGGCATCTTTTATCATCTGGTTTGAAAGCTTCCAGGCTTTTAAAAAGGGTCTAGGTTCAAAGGCGCCATCTGTATGATGCGCATTGATTTGAAACAGCAAATAAGCCCAGGCTTGGCGGATATTTTGAAAAGAGATGGAGCGTTCAATCAAAGTCATCATTGCATCTTTCTTGTCCGCTAATCCCGGACAGTATACATACAGGTTTGTTTTAATCATGGAGGCAAGGCCAATAAAGTACCATTCACCCGTCAATAATTTTTCAAATTCCACTTGAATACGCTCAACTGCAATTTTTTCCAATAAATGCGCATTTTCTCGAATAGAAAGCAAAGTCTCTCCTTCGATTTCAAAATCCAGCTGAGCCGCAAACCGGACCGCCCGCATCATGCGCAAGGCATCTTCTTGAAAACGTTCTTGGGGCTTCCCGACCGCTCGGATAATCCGCTTGCCCAAATCGACTAAGCCGTCAAAAGGATCAATCAGATGGCCTTCGATGTCCATCGCAATGGCATTCATCGTGAAGTCCCTGCGCATTAAATCATCCGTTAATGAACGCACAAAAGTAACCGAATCCGGATGCCTAAAGTCTTTATAAGTGGATTCGGTCCGAAATGTTGTAATTTCATAGCTTTCATCATTCTCTAAAACCATCACTGTTCCATGCTCAATCCCCACATCAACCGTCCGTTTAAAGATCTGTTTGATCTCATGGGGCATAGCGCTTGTCGCAATATCTACGTCATTTACAATCAGGCCGAGGATACGATCACGTACACTGCCTCCAACAAAGTAAGCTTCAAAACCTGCATCGACTATTTTATTCAATACAGGTAAAGCTTTTTCAAATTCACCGTCAATTTTTAATTTCTTATTCATTTACATGCAACCTTTATTCTGAAGTTTGTTCATCGATTCGCTCAAATCGATTTTTATCTCTTGTTTGGAATTTCTCCATTGTTTTTTGAAACGCTACGGTTAAATCCACATCTAAAGAATTGGCCATCGTGATGGTCATAAATAAAACATCGGCAAGTTCTTCAGAAATTTCTTTCGCTTCCTCAGATTCTTTCTTTTGTTTTTCTCCGTAATAGTGATTGATTTCCCGGGCCAGCTCCCCTACTTCTTCCGTCATTCTCGCCATAGAAGCTAAAGGAGAAAAATAACCTACTTTAAATTGGCCAATGTACTCATCGACTATTTTCTGCATTTCACTCATTTCCATACCGTTTCCTCTTTCCATTAGCTGACTGTCGTTTGATCAATTTTCTGTTCGATTTCAATCAAATGATTGGCTAAATCGTTAAACCGCTCTTCTTGCCCATTGATCAGACTCAAATCAATTTGTTCTAAAATTTGCCTGCGGGCAATCATCAGAGTTTGATAGTTTAATGCGTCGTCTACTGTATCTACGACGTCGTTTGGAACATTCTCATTCCATGGCGCGTAAGGGTTATCTTCTAATACCCCTAAATACTCTGGCTGTTCCCAGGCATTTTCAAAATCAATTTCGATGTATAAAGATGCACTCCAATTTAAACGAATTTCATGAAAGGCCTGCATCGCATCTTTGAAAGTGTGTCCATTTTTATAGAAGCGAAACGATGGCTTTTCGTTGCCTTTGACGGTCATATATATTCCACGAGGTGTTTGATCGACATGTTCCACAAAGTGTGTTTTTTCAAGCATAATATCATGGTTGTACAAGTAATCTAAAATCCATAAAGATTCTCGTCTTTTCAATTCATAATGTTGCGTAAACCATTTTAAAAAATGCTTTTTATCTGTATTTGTAATTTCTGCAGCCATCATTCATCTCTCCATTTATTCAGAATCTTATTAATAGAAATAATCTTCATCCAGCAACGCCATTATTTCAAAATCTGTTTCTGTACTGAGCATAACATATCTATTGGCTATTTCACGCATTTTCTCTGTCTGTCCGTCTTCTCTTAGGAAAAAAGCATATTCTTTCAAGAAATCCAAATCATCTGTTAAATAATGGGCAGCCTGGTCAAATAATTCGCGTGCCTGTTCGTATTCATCTGTATGGTTATAAGCGGTTGCTCTTAACCATAAGGCTTCCGGCAATTCTTTGGTCGTTTCTCCTGCTTGATCCAGCAAGTCAAGAACGGCTTCATAGTTTTCCATATAATTTAAATAGTCCGCATATTTAATATATGGCCGGTCACTTTCCGGTTCCATCGCAATCGCTTCTTCATAATAGTGGCTGGTTTTTTCATAATCATTGAGTTTGGATGCCAGTTCAGCGGCTTTGAAGTAAAATTCCGTATTTAATTCATTTTGCGCGATGCCTTCTTCGAGTTCTGCTAATGCTTTTTCTAAGTCATTGAGCTGCTCATGGACTTCCGCCAACACGAAGTAGGCTCCAGATAAACTCGGATCTAAAGCTTTCGCTTGTTCTAAAGGCTGAATCGCTTTCGTATATTCCTCTTGCTGAACATAAACAAGGCCCAGCTGGTAGAATATTTCTGGAGTCTCACGGAAAGTAAGAGCTTCTTGATAGTAATCTACGGCCTCTGAAAATTCACCAATTAACATATACGCATTCCCTAAGCGTTCACTGAGCAGTGTCCCGGCGAGCTCATCATGGCCTTGCAGGGTAATTCTTTCATAATACTGGATGGCCGTCTGATAATCAGCCGTAGTGTAGTACATTTCAGCTAAGGCAAATAGGACAATGGGTTCTTCTGGCAGCATTTCTTCTGCTTCTTTTAATTTTTGTATACTCACTTCCGGCAAGCCGTTCAGGTGATAGTAATCTGCTTGGACAAGCAGACTCTGCGGGTAGGCGGGACTGGATTCTTCGATAGAATGCAGTAAATCTAAGGCATCCAGCTCATTGCCGTCTTCTATTTCGATTTCAGCCAAATAAATTTTTAATTCATCATCCGCCGGGTTTAACTCCAGCAGGTAGTTGTACACTTTTCTCGTTTCAATTAAAAAACCTAATTGATACAAAGTGTTTCCGAGTAAATAGAGCGTCTCTTCATCGTCATAATTGATTGCCAATTCTAAATTTTCTTCAGCTGCTTCTAAATTTCCATTTTGAATCTCAGCGATTACTATTTCTGAATATGTCATAAAATTCCCTCACAAATCCTTCTCTGTCGTTTTGCATTATCCCTATTTTATCATACAGACCGTCAGATTTCATTTTTTATCTTCCTTAAGAACACTCCGCTTTCTTTCAGATAAGGCAAAAGAATCTCCAGCAGGTCCACCCTTTTGGAGATTCTTTTTAATGGCCGGCTTTAAACTCTTCCAGCCACTCTTGTTCTTCTTTAGATAATTCTAGTGTCTCAATTAAATCGGGTCGCCGTTTAAATGTCCGCCGCAAAGATTCTTTCCGACGCCATTCATCGATTAACCCGTGGTTCCCGCTCATCAGCACCTCCGGGACGTCCATTCCTCTATAAGAGGCAGGGCGTGTGTAATGCGGATGCTCAAGCAAGCCTGTCGAATGTGAATCTTCTAAAATGGAGGCTCGATTGCCGACTACTCCGGGAAGCAGACGCACAGTGGCATCGATCATCACCATAGCTGCCAGTTCCCCGCCGGTTAATACATAATCCCCTAAAGAAACTTCATCGGTGACAAGTGTGCGGATCCGTTCATCATAACCTTCATAGTGTCCGCAAATAAACACCAAGTGGTCTTCTTTGGAAAAGTCTTCAGCCATCTTCTGATCAAAAGGCTTTCCGGCCGGATCCATTAAAATCACCCGTTTATGTGTATCGGGGTTGTTCTTTTCAATCTCTTCCATCGCTTCAAAAATCGGTTCTGGCTTAAGTAACATGCCAGCTCCGCCGCCATATGGTGTATCATCCACTATTTGATGTTTCCCTGCTCCATATTTTCGGAAGCTCGTAGGATTTATTTCCACATGCTGGTCATCTAGCGCTCGTTTGACAATCGAGTAATTAAAAGGACTGTCAAACATTTCGGGAAATAGCGTTAGAATATCAATCTTCATCATCATCAAGTCCCTCTAAGACATGGACGGTTATTTGATGTTTCTCCAGATTCACATCTAAAATCACCGAAGAAATATTCGGGAGCAGCAAGTCTTTTTTATTCGGCCGGCGGACAACCCAGACATCATTTGCAGGCATAAATAAAATTTCCTTGATATGCCCGATTTGTGCGCCCTCTTCATTAACTACTTCCGCACCAATTAATTGATTCGTATAGTATTCCCCTTCATCGAGTTCAGGCAATAACTCTTCATCAATCTGCAGCATTTTTGTTTTAAAGCGTTCGACATCGTTGATTGAAGGATAGCCTTCAAAAGTTAGTAAATCAAAGGATTTATGGACACGATGCGATTTAACGACTACAGGAATATATTCTCCATTTCCCATCTCGACAACTAACTGAGAGCCTGGTGCGTATCGTTCTTCTGGGCGGTCGGTGGTCGACTGGACACGAACTTCCCCTCTAATTC
>CAZKSU010000013.1:0-8077 GCA_964555455.1 uncultured Carnobacteriaceae bacterium | reverse complement strand
TATCGTTCTTCTGGGCGGTCGGTGGTCGACTGGACACGAACTTCCCCTCTAATTCCGTGCGTATTCACTATTTTTCCTACATCTAAATATTTTGGCATCATATTCTCCTATAGTTTTATAATTTGAAGTAAAAAAGCCTCTCAAAATCTGTAATCGACAGATCATTTGAGAGACTCTATTACGGACGAGTTTTAGTCGACAATTGTCAGACGGACACGTTTTGGCCCATCGTATTTCACACTATAAACAATTGAACGAATCGCTTTTGCAATGCGTCCGCGTTTACCAATGACACGTCCTACATCGTCTGGATGAACAGATAGTAAATATTCATGGAAATCCTCCGTGTCTTGGAGGTCCAATTTTAAATGTTCAGGATGACTAAGAAGTGCGGCTACAATAGTCGTAATTAAATTTCTCATTTCTTTGTCAGTCATTTTCTCATCCTTATAGATCCTTGTTCAGGAATTTTAGTTGTTTTTACGGTTTTCTAATTTTTCGTTGTGTAATCTTTCCATTAAACCACGGTCTGAAAACAGTTTACGAACAGTGTCAGATGGTTTTGCACCATTGTGCATCCATTCTAACGCAAGATCTTCGTTAAGTTCAACTTCTTTAGGTTCTGCAATTGGGTTGTATGTTCCAATTGATTCGATGATTCCACCTGAGACTGGTTTACGAGAGTCTGCAACTACTACACGGTAGAAAGGACGTTTTTTAGAACCCATTCTTTTTAAACGAATTTTTACTGCCATTTTTAAATTCCTCCTATGAAATTTTAGCTTTTTAGATTTTGAGTTTGTCTGTTAAGCATAAACACTTGACATCAATTCACTCACGAAGAATATAATAGCACATATGGATTGTCTTGTAAAGTCTTTTTTCTTTACCTGCTTAAGTTTTTAATTAAAAACGGATATATTTTACCTGGTTTCTGAGTTTCCTGTCTTAAGCTGATCGGCAGCCCTAAAATTTAAAGACTCTGCAGACTTGTTTCAAATTGACTATTGTACAGATCCGTATAGAAGCCATTTTTCTCTATTAATTCATCGTGACTTCCCTGTTCGATAATATTCCCGTCGTCCATAACAAGAATGTTGTCCGCATAACGAATCGTTGACAGGCGATGGGCAATAACAAATGTAGTCCGTCCTTCCATCAACAAATCCATCGCCTGCTGGATTTTCACTTCCGTTCTTGTATCTACAGAACTTGTTGCTTCATCTAAAATGATCATAGGTTTATCCGCGATCATTGCACGGGCAATCGTGAGCTGCTGTCTTTGTCCATGAGACAAATTGGCTTTCTCATCCAATACAGTGTCATACCCTTGAGGTAACGTTCGAATAAAGTGATCGAGACCAACAGCTTCTGATGCAGCTGTAACATCTTCATCTGACACATTCGGCGTATTGTAGACTAAATTCTCTCGCACGGTTCCTTCAAAAACCCAAGTATCTTGCAGTACCATACTAAACTGTTCCCGCAGATTTTCTTTCGTAATTGCTTGAATGGATGTGCCGTCGATTGTGATATCTCCTTGATTGATTTCATAAAAACGCATCAGCAGATTCACAATTGTCGTCTTTCCTGCCCCGGTATGACCAACGATCGCAATTTTTTGCCCTGGCTTTGCCTGTGCCGAAAAATTTTCAATGACCGGATCAGCCTCTTCTTCATAAGCAAATTGAACGTTGCTGAAGACTACATGTCCTTCTACCTGGTCGATCCGTTTCGTCTTGTGTGTTTCACTCGTCATCTCTTTTTCTTCAAGCATGCCGAAAACACGCTCCCCCGCCGCTGCTGCTGATTGCAGTGCTTGAACAGCTTGGGCGATTTGAGCTAACGGCTGTGTAAAATAGCGGACATACAGGATAAAAGCCACAACCACTCCAAAAGAAATCGTTCCATTTAGTGTCAGAAAGGCCCCCACAATACTAACTGCTACATAGCCAAAGTTTCCGATAAAGGTCATTATCGGCATCATGAGACTCGATAAGGCCTGCGCTTTAAAGCTGCTGTCTCTTAAATGTTCATTCGTTTTTATAAAATCATTTCGAACGATAGCTTCCCCGTTATACGCCTTTACGATGGTGTGACCGGAGTAAGTTTCTTCTACCTGTCCATTGACTTCTCCCAGATGGTTCTGTTGAGCGATGAAGTGCTTTTGGGAATTCGCCATAATAAGACCCATTAAAATCAGACCAATAAAAGTAGCACCCACCGCTGTCAAAGTCATCCAGCCATTCGTCAAAAGCATCATAATAAAGGAGCCGACAATCATTGTGCCCGAAGAAATCAGATTCTGCACACTCATATTCAACGCGCGGCCTATCGTATCGATATCATTGGTCACCCGGGACAAGGTGTCGCCAATCGTTGTATGGCTGAAATAAGCCATAGGAAGGCGGTTAATTTTACTGGCGATATCCGACCGCAAGCGTTTAGAAATGGTTTGAGTCACACTCACCATAATCCAGCCTTGCAGAAAATTAAACAAACCGCTAAAGGCATAAATTACAATTAACGACAAGCCGATATTTCTCACGGCTTGAATATCCATGGTGCCCTCAATGCCTACTGCCACAACATCTGTCAGCTTTGACAGCCGGCTGGGGCCGATAATGGTTAAAACATTCCCGCCCGCTGCAAAAATAACAGCAGAAAATAAGCCGATCCAATGTGTTCGGCTGTATTTAAGCAATTTTATCCAAGTATCAAAGAAGTTCTGCGGTTTCTCCGTAATGGTTTGTCGTCTCACAATAGTTCCTCCTCTGATAATTGGGAGTTGGCTATTTCCCTATAGACCTGATTTGTTTCCATTAATTCTTGATGCGTACCGATTCCAGCAATTTGTCCATCCTCTAATACAATGATCTGGTCAACATCTTTAATTGTACCGACACGTTGGGCTACTATAATTTTAGTCACGTTTTTCATTTCCTCTTGCAGTGCCTGTCTGAGCGCACGATCCGTTTTAAAATCCAAAGCTGAGAAGGAATCATCAAAAATTAAGATGTCAGGTTCTCGTGCAATCGCCCGGGCGATTGTCAATCGCTGCTTTTGCCCTCCTGAAAAGTTCGTTCCGCTCTGTGCAACATGAGAGTGATAGCCCTCCGCTAACTTCTCAATAAATTCGCTGGCTTGAGCTATTTGTGCGGCTTTTTGAATGCCTTGTTCGGTGACTGTCTGCTTATCCTTTTCCCCATAAGCGATATTCCCTTGAATGTCGCCTGAAAACAATATAGCGGACTGCGTGACAAAGCCGATCGTATTATTCAAAGCTCTTTCAGTGTATTCTTTAACATTTCGGCCATTAACAAGGATTTCTCCAGCAGTTACATCATAAAAACGAGGAATTAAATGAACCAAAGTACTTTTTCCGCTTCCGGTTGCTCCGATAATCGCCAAGGTCTCCCCTGGTTTTGCTTTAAATGAAATATTTTCCAGCACATTCTCTTCTGCATTGGGGTAACGGAAATCGACTTTTCGAAATTCTATTTCTCCAATATGACCCTCAAGCCCTTCCGTTTCTGTGCCCTCGATAATCGTCGATTCCGTATCAAGAACTTCACGAATGCGATCGCCCGAAACTTTAGCTTGTGGGAAAATAGCAAAAACGACGATAAGCATCAGCAGAGACATGATGACTTGCATGGCATACGTAGAAAAGACAATCATATTCGCAAATAAATCCAGCTCATTTCCAGCTTGTGTGGTATGAACAAGAATGGCCCCAATCCAATAAATGGCTAAGGTCAAGGCGTTCATAATCATAAAAATTGAAGGATGCATGATCGCCATGATTCGATTGACAAATATATTCGTGTCGGTGAATTCAGTGTTTGCTTGTTCAAATTTTTCTGTTTGGTACGCTTCAGCATTGTATGCACGAATAACATCCATTCCTGTGAGATTTTCTCGCGTAACAAGATTCAGACGATCCGTTAACCGCTGGCGTAATTTGAATTTGGGGATGGCAAAGAACATGGCTACACCAATGATTAAAAACAGTACAAGAGCGGCAGCGGCCGTTGCCAGCGTCCAAGCCCATTCTTCGTTAGAAATACGGAATAGAGCCCATGTGGCCATGATCGGTGAACGGATCAGCATCTGCAGCCCCATCACTAAAAACACTTGGATTTGTGTGATATCATTCGTCGAACGTGTGATGAGACTGGCCTTTGAAAAATTCCCTATGTCTTCTATGGATAAGGATAAAACTTTATTAAACAGCAATTCTCTTAGGCTTGCTGCAAAATTCGTGGAAACTCTTGCGACTAATACAGCGACGATTACAGAAAGAAGGAGCGCACCAAAAGCAGCCGCCACCATCAAACCTCCAATAGCCAGTAATTGATTCAGCTGACTTTCAGCCGACTGCACCAGAATTGTAATCGCCTGCATATAAGCAGGAAGCTGCAGCTCTAAATAAACCTGTCCAAAAATTAAAAATAAGCAAATGAACATAAAAAACCTGTCTCTTTTTGTTAGATTTCTAAATAATTTAAACACTCGTTTCACCCCATCCTCTATCTTCTCTAATAATAATCTTAGTTGCATGATTAATCAATTAAAAGAGGCACTTGCAGTTTAGACAGCAGAGAGTTAGAAGCGTTTTATTGGTGTAAAATAAAGTTGGATGGTATTCTTTTTATGTACAAAATATCTAAAGGAGTTGTTATTGATGGCAAAAGATTATTTGAAAGATCCACGTGAAAAGTACTACACGGATGATTTCCCTGATCAAGAACAAGATACTCCAGCTTTACAGAAAAAGATGCAGCCCAAACCAGATTGCGGAGAAAAATCCTACAAAGGAAATGAACGCCTCAAAGGCCGCAATGCCTTAATCACTGGTGGAGATTCTGGTATTGGCCGAGCTGCGGCTATTGCATATGCACGTGAAGGAGCAAATGTAGCCATTCATTTTTTCCCTGGTGAAGAAGAAGATGCAAATGAAGTGAAAGACCTTATAGAGGAAGCGGGCCAAAAAGCGCTTCTCCTTCCTTATGATTTACGTGAAGACGGGGCAGCCACTGAAATTGTAGAAAAGACGCTTGAAGCATTTGGTGCTCTCGATATTATTGTCTTAAACGCCGCACAGCAGATAGCGCATACTGATCTTGCTCATTTATCGATGAAGCAAGTCCATGATACGTTTAAAGTAAATATTATTAGTATGTTCGAAACAGTGAAAGCAGCTGAAGAGCACTTAGAACCTGGAAGTGCCATTATCACTACAACTTCCGTTCAGTCTTTTGATCCAAGTGAACCCCTGATTGATTATGCAGCAACGAAAGGTGCAATCAGTAACTTTACGGTTACATTGTCGAGTTATTTCGCAGATAAAGGTGTTCGTGTGAACGGAGTTGCTCCAGGACCAATTTGGACCCCATTACAGTTAGATCAAGGGCAGCCAGAAGGTGCTATTCCAGAATTTGGCCAGAACAGTGCCTTAGGACGTGCCGGCCAGCCGGTCGAACTCGCACCTGTGTATGTCCTGCTTGCTTCAAATGATGCAAGTTATATTACAGGTCAGATTTATGGGGTAACAGGTGGGCAGCCGATCAATCTTTAATCTAAAAAATCACCTCAAAGGACCGAGAGAAATCTCGGTTCTTTTTTGTTCACTTAATAGTGAGCTTGAACTTGAATTTTGATATAATAGGTACAAACGTAAGAAGTGGGTGAGACCATGCGCTTTCTTAAAAAAATTTCCGAATGGACCATGCTTTTAGTCATGGGCTTTATCGTTGGTTTATTTTTTGGACCTCAAATTATAGACGAGATCCTGCCGCCTGATGAATTTCAACAGACAAACATTGCTGACCAGCAGATTGAAACAGAACAAACTTCCCAAAACCAATCGCGCTTAGCAGATTTACTTTCCCCCTACCCTGATTCAGTAGATGAAGGCTATATTGAGAATAGAGTATTTGATCTAGTTAATGACTTGCGTTCAAGTCTCCAATTAGGCCCAGTGGAAAAAAATGAGACTTTGAGAGAAGCTGCCAATATCCGTGCAGTGGAAATTGAAAAGTCCTTTTCTCATACAAGGCCAAATGGCCAAGACCCTTTTTCCGTATTTGAAGAACTCGATACAAAATACTATTATCAAATGGTGGGCGAGAATTTAGCGATGGCTACTTTTATTGGCGATGAGGAGTCGATGAGCGAATTGGTTATGGAGGGGTGGATCGAAAGTAAAGACCACTACCAGACCATGATTAATCCTGACTATAATGAAATTGGCATTGGGGTGCACTACGACGGAGAAATCCTCTATGTCACCCAATTCTTTGGCATTCAAAGATAAATACAAAAAAACTGGATGATGTCATCCAGTTTTTTGTTCTTTTTATATTTTGTTTTACATGTTAAAGCGGCTTAACTGCCTTGTGTAGGTGCACCTTCTTTATGGTAAGCAAGTATTTTTTCAAAAGCTTTTTGCAGCTGGTCATTGGGTGCTTTTTCTTTATACTCTTCCAAAATTTCTATACTGACGTGTGCGTCAGTGATTTCTCCTAGACGAGTTTGAGCTTTTTTCGCTTCTTTTTCTACTGTTTTTCTTTCTTTTCTAGAGACTACTTTCTTAAAGCCGGCTGAAGTATAGCGAACTTTTTTCGCCTGTTTCCTTACGTCATGAACTGCTTCATAGTCTGTTACATCCAACTGATTGTAGTTTTTTTTGAATTTATCGATTTTATGCTGATAGCGATTTTCAACATATGCTTCAAGTTCATCTTCTTTTGCATCGTCTAAATGGAAGGTTAAACCATCTAAAATCGCTTCAGTTCCTTCTAAAACTCCTTCAAATTCTTCAAAAGCTTTCTTAGTGGATTGCTGTTTGACTAATTTCAAGCGTTCTTTTTCAAGAAATCTGAAGACATCTGCATAATTATCAATCAAGTCAGGTTCAGCTTGCGCTACGCGACTGCATTTTTCAATTAACGTATCTAAATCCCTTAATGGACTTAATTTGTGTCCTAATTCTCGTAAGGATTGATTGAATGTATCGTAGATCTCTTCATTAAGAACAGGTTTCAAAAAATTGAGCAAGGCCCGTGTTTTGCGCATGTCCACTCGAAATTGGTGGATATATTCAGCTTTATAAGGGTTATTGTGGTACAGCTGATACGATGCTTTTACTTTTTCAAATCGTTTTTTGACGGCTGTTAAGAGTTTATTTTCCAGCGCTTGTTCTTTGCTCATCAGATAAGCCCCTCTCCTTTTATTTAATCAAATCATAACACGAAGAACCGAAAAAGTTTACTAAATGTAGCTCTTTGAGAGCCACTCATTCCAGCAGAAAGAAAAAGCCATGCATGGAAAATATCCTGAATGGCACAAAACCTTTTGTTTAGTTATCGGGCTGCTTGACAAAGGTCCGGTAAAAGTTACGGTTTTATTCTTTCAGAAAGTAATCTCGATCAAAATGTATCCGAAAAGGATAATCCTCTATTTTATCTGACAAATCGCCTGTGATTTGGTTAAAGAGTTCTTTATCGGACTCATCTACTTCATCCGGTACAGTAACCTCAAATGAGATGTATGTTTCTTCCCCATCTTTTTCCATCCGCAAATCATGAAAATGAAAGTTATCTTCGTAGGATTTAAGCGTACTCTTTATAATCACATAAATCTCGTTTAACTCGTCATCATCTAATTCAACCGGATCTAAATGTCCGACCAGCTGGATGCCGAACTTTCTATAAAATTCTTTTTCAATCGCATCAATGATCCGATGCGCTTCAACTAAATCCCAACGGGCGTCAATTTCAATATCTACGGTGGCAAATATTTTATTCGGCCCATATTTATGGAGAATCAAGTCATGGTAACCCACCAAATCACTATAAGAGTCTAAAACTTCCTGCATTTTATCAATGTGTTCAGGATCAGGGCGAGTCCCCAGTAAATCGTTGGAAGTCTCGATAATCGTCGTGACGCCTCCATATAGGATGACTAAAGCCACTAAGGCTCCCATATACCCATCAATCAACCAGCCTGTTTGGACTTCAACAAGATAAGAAAGAATGAGGACCAAATTAATCAGCACATCGAATAGACTGTC
>CAZKSU010000012.1:0-21412 GCA_964555455.1 uncultured Carnobacteriaceae bacterium | reverse complement strand
TAACCGTGACTTCACCAGAAACCGGTGCGTATACTTTTCCGTCCGCTGGTAAAATCGCCACACCATCGCCCATCATTTTTGAGCTGAAGACTTCGTCATTGACATCTTCTAGTGGAACAATCTGCCCCTTCATTGGCGAAGCAATAATTTCCCCGCTCATTTCCGCAATCTCTTTTGAGCTGTCCTCGACTGGTTCAACGTCCGCTGTTTCTTCCTCAGCCGCAGGTTCCGATTCTTCATTTCCGACGTCAGGGTTTTGTTTCAAGAAATCGTTTAAGTCGCCGGCGATGCCTTCCACTTTCGTTCCGTAAATCACTTGAACCGACTGTCCGCTTGCCATCACACCCGCCGCTCCTGTTTTCCGCAAGAGATTTTCGTTTACTTTCGATCCGTCATTCACTGTGACGCGAAGTCTGGTCGCACAGTTTGTAAAGTCGGCGATATTGTTTGAACCGCCCAGTCCAACAGCAATTTGATAAGACGTTTCATCATCGCCTGTAAAGCCGGATGCTGCTTCTGTTTGAGCGTCTTGGCCAATGCCGTGCTCTGCTCGGTACTCGTCTTTTGTCCGAAGAGTTGCTTCTTCGTCATCCGCTTCTCGTCCTGGTGTACTGAGGTTGAACTTGCGGATACTGAAGCGGAAAATGGCATAGTATAAAACCGCCCACAGAATAATCGGAAGAATCAGACTCGTCCAATTGGTGCGTGCATTACCTGGCAGCACGCCGTAAATCAGGAAGTCAATCAATCCGCCCGAGAAGGTGAAGCCGACTCCTGCCCCTAGCCACTCAACCATAATCACAGAGAATCCTGCAAGAATCGAGTGCACTCCATAAAAGAGGAAAGGCGAAGCAAACAATACCGTAAATTCAATCGGTTCGGTAATTCCAGTAAGAATCGATGTAAAGGATGATCCGAAGAGAAGTCCTTGGACATCCTCTTTCTTTTCTTTACGCGCTTCGTGGTACATCGCTAATGCCGCTGCCGGCCAGCCTCCGATCATAAGCGGGAACTGGAAGGAGAAGTATTTGGCAAATTCTGGTGAAACAGTTTCCCCTGCCGCAATTTCGGCAAAGATAATATTTTGCGCGCCGTGGACCAATTCACCAGCCACTTCCGCTGATCCTCCAAGGGCGGTTTGCCAGAACGGAAGGTAGAAGACATGGTGCAGACCAAAGGGAATCAATGCCCGGTAAATAAATCCGTATAAGAACGATCCTATATTCCCTGATTCTACAATGATTCCACCCAATGCAGCAATGCCTGCCCCTACATAAGGCCAAACAAAGGCGAAGATAAAGCCAAGCACTGTACCGGCTACCGCTGAAATAATGGGGATAAAATGGGTCCCCTGGAAGAAGGACAACACATCAACGAATTTCACCCGGTAGAATTTATTGTGCAGCCAAACAACGATGAGTCCGATAATAATCCCGCCGAACACTCCGGTATTTAACGTCTCTTCGAAACCAAGGACACTTCCGACCAATCCTTCAATTTCTCTCAAGGCGTCCATGTCCGAAAAGTTATGTATCGCACTGGTTAAAGCGGCGTACATCGTAAAGTAACCCACCACTGCCGATAAGCCTGCCACCTCTTTTCGGTCTTTGGCTAATCCTTGGGCGACCGCTATGGCAAAGAGCAAAGCCAAGTTGCCAAAAATAACGTCTCCCACATCGGTCATCACATTTAAGACCCCATTTAGGAACGTGCCCTGGCCCATAACCGCTTCCAAATTATACTGAGCAATCAAGGACTCGTTGGTTAAACCGGCCCCTAGACCAAGGAACAGTCCTGCAATAGGCAGCAATGCAATCGGTAGCATAAATGTCCGACCAAGCTGCTGCAGCTTGTTAAAAATCTTGCTATTCATTTTCTAAACCTCCATTGTCATTTTCTGTTGAGCAGTTCTTTTTAAAAGTTAAAGCCTTAAAAAATGAACGGCTCATACCGACAAAGATTGTATCACATAAGTGGCCATTACACTAGAGTTTCCCCTTTAAAAAGTTGCGAACTAGCCATTGGTTGCGTTTTATCGTTTCACAACCGGCCGCAGCAGTTTGGGGATGCGCTTTGAGATTTCACACTCCGTAAAAGAGCTTCAGCGATTTTTCAGGGCTTTCACAACCAGCCGCTGACCATTGCTGATGCATTACAACTTTTCGCAACCGGTGGCCCATATTTTTTAATTCAGATGGAGATTTGACAACCGCTAATTCCAATATGCTCCGCCTGTGCTTCCCCTTCCCGGCTCAGCTGCAAAAAAGAACCAGAAAACAGCTCTCCTGTTTTCTGGTTTAATAAAAGCGGCTAACTGACATACTTTTCTTCAATAGGTGCAATATCCAAGCCAATTTTGTCCATATGTACTCTTCTTACCTTAGGGATCCACCGTGTCTGGAAAAGTCTTAAAAGCGGCAGAAACAATAAGGGCGGAAAAATTCTTAATAAAGCAACAGGCGGATAAAAAGGGGTCGTTACCAATATGATCGCGAAGGCCAGATAGATGATTAAGTTCATCACCAACAACATGATATTGGCGAGCACAAAAAAGTAAATAAGAATCGCTTTGTTTTCACTGACTTCATGGCTTCGTGCTAATGCCTGCTGAATTTCTTCATTCATCTGTTTTTCCCGCTGGAAGATTTCAAAGGGCTGCAGTATAAATTCCTTCATTTGACCGGATCCTTTCTGTCTTATATTCTATTCCTCTTAATCCTATTGTATCTCAATTTAACCCTTAAATTAAGAAAAAAATTAATGGCCGTATAAAAAAAGAGGCTGGAAATTCCAGCCTCTGCTTCTTTTATCGATCAGTCTTTCGTAACCAGAGAGTTTACAACGGATACGATTAGAGATACCAACAACGCTTGTCCAAAGGAGCTGATTGAAAAGCCGGCGACTAAGTAAGCCGTGAGCCAAATCATCAATCCATTGATCACAAAATAGAACAAACCCAGTGTGAGTATGGTGATCGGTATCGAAAAAAGCGTAATAATGGGTTTAACCAATCCATTGAGCAAACTCAAAATAACGGCCGCAAGCACAGCGGCTTGCCAACTGGCAACTTGCAAGCCCGTTAAAAAGTTTCCTAGGATTAAAAAGATGACGGTATTGAGTAAAACCCGCTGCCACCATTTCATAATTAGAAATCACTCCAGTCTTCTTCCGTAATATCGTCTACTTTCGAAGCAGGTGATTCCTCCTGCGGCTGGCTTTCTGTAAAGTCCCGTTTATTAAACGTTTTGCGCTTCTTAGAAGTTGTCTGATTAAATGGGCTGTCTTTTTTTTCTGGAGCTTTTGGTATCAATACGGCCCCAATGATGTATAGAGGAATCACAGGGAATGGGCTGAAGAAGATTAAAATCGCTACCCCCACACGAATCAGTGTCGGATCGACATGAAAATATTCGCCCAGACCGGCCAGTACTCCAGAAACTATGACATCATCTCTTGATCTTGTTAATTTCATTTAGATTCCCCCTTTTTTATTCTGGCATCGTTTTTTAGCTTTCAGGCATAATCACCGCTAGCAAGAAGTATAACAGTATTGGCGATCCCGCTCCAAAGAACGTGAAGATTAAATATCCGACTCGAACAAGCGTTGGATCAATTCCAAAGTATTCCGCAAGTCCCCCGCAAACACCGGCAATTTGTTTGTCTGTTCTCGATTTTGTTAATTTTTTCATTGGAAATTCTCCTCGCTTTTTTAATTTTCTGTATCTTTAAATAAGACATTTCCAGTCGTTGTCTGAGCTTTCACCCGGCAAATCTCTCCCGCACTTACTCGGCGCAGGTGGTGAGTTTTACGGGATTTCTCTGTCCCAAGCGACGTCTCCATATCCGATAGACGGCTCTTCACTTTTCCAAAAGTCGATTTGGCTTCAATTTCTAAGCCGACTCCTGTTGGAAGAGAAATTTTAACATCGCCGTTGACGGAACCGGCCGCTACACGGATGAGCTCTTCCCCGCTCAAAGTTAAGCGGATGTCGCCATTCGTGGTGTTGACATCAGAGCTTTGAATCGCTCCAACCACACGCACATCACCATTGACCGTACTGACAAGCAGGTCACGCAAGGACACTTCTTTCAATGTGATGTCGCCGTTAGTTCCTTTCACTTCTAACATCGTTGCTTGAAGGTCATTCAGCGTAATGTCGCCATTGGTTGCTTTGACATAAATATCGCGTGTGGTCAGTTCGTCAAAGCGAACGTCGCCGTTGAATGAGTTGGAACGAATGTAGTCGTAATCTCTGCGAGGCAGATAAATGACCATATCCGCGACAACGGATTTATTCGGCACGTGGAAAGTGAACTTGTCCTCGTCCAGCTTAATCACACTGCGCGCTTCAAAAGCGGCCTCCGGTGTGGCTTCTTCTACATTCCCGTGAATCTTAATGTTGGCAGTGACTTTGATGTTCTCATTCATGCTTGGTTTAAACGTCAGATCACCGTTCGCATTTTTAATGTCTAAAATAGTGGCGGTCGTGTCTTCAAATAACCACTCATGGTCGAACGTCATTTTGGCTTGTCTTGGGAAGTTCAAATCAATATCGATATCTTTCCAATCGATATTTTCCAGCGCGTCTTTTGTCGTGCGCACCGTCTGACGGAACACATCGCCTAATGTTCTTGACGTTTCGCCGAAGATGTCGCTGGCTTTATCAAAGGTTTTATTGGCCCCTTCGCGCCACTCTTCAGGAATCTCAATGTTTTCAGACATTCTTTTCGCTTTCGTTGTCCATTGTTTCATTTTAATGGAATGCACTTCTTTTAACAGCTCATTTTTCTCATCCGTTAACGCTGTAATTTCTTTTTGCAGTGTTTCGCTGCGCGCTTCTAACGTTTGAATTTCTTCGTCGGAAGCTGCTTTATTTTCAAGGTCGCGAAGCTCCTCCATGACTTTCGTCAAATCGGCATTTAAGCTTTTCACTTCAGTCGTGCTGTCAATTTCTTCAATCATGGAAATCAATTGGATTTCTTTTTGCAGATTGATGATTTTATCTTCTAATTCTTTCTTCTGGCCGTAATACGTTGAATTCAGTGTAGCTTTGCGTTCAGATAATGTCTGTTCCACTTCGGAACGTTCCGCTTTCTTCTCGGTAATTTTTTCATTCAGCGCATCGATTTCAACAGAATACTGGTTTAATTCATTGGCTAAGGCTTCAAGTTCTTCTTCCACCTGCTCCATGTCTTCATCCGCTGCTTTATCGGTTTCCGCTGTTTCTTCGGCTGCTGCTTCTTCAGCTTTTGCATCGCTCTCGACCGGCTCGGCTTTTTTCTCGAACTCTGCTTCAGAAACAAATTCTCTTTCTTCCGTCTGTTTCGTTTCTTTATTTGCCACATTTTCGAGTAAATCGAGTGCTTCATCCACAGATAAAACGCCTTCTCGGACCAATTCTAAAATTCTTTCGCGCTCACCCATAATATGTCCTCCTTTAATGGATAATTAAGGTGTTTATACAATTGCTTGCCCTAATTTCTCTATCCTTTGTTCTACATGACCATTATCTAACATTTTTTTCCTTTTGTCATAGGTCTACGGTCTGATTTAAAGCAAAATTTTCTGGAAAAGAAGAGAAGTCTTGTGTATGCTTAATGAAAAAGGGAGGGATGTCCGTGAAAAAAATCGGCTTATTGATCAACCCCATCGCCGGAATGGGCGGAAAAGCAGGCTTAAAAGGCACCGACGGGAAAGATATTCTGGAGCTGGCCCTTAAACGCGGCGCTGTGCCTGAAAGTGCCCAGAAAGCCGTCAAAGCCTTAGAGAAGCTGCTGCCGCTTAAAGACCAATTAACCTTTTACACTGCTTCGGGTGAAATGGGTCAAGACGCGGCAGAAAAATTAGGCTTTATTTATGAAGTCGTCCATTCCATGAATAAAGAAACAGAGGCTGCAGACAGCCGCGCCCTGCTGGAACAGCTGGAGGCACGCGGTGTCGATTTAATTCTGTTCGCGGGCGGGGACGGGACGGCAAGAGATGTCGCAGGTACATTGACCAGAAAAATACCTGTTATTGGGATTCCAACCGGGGTAAAAATTCACTCGCCTGTCTATGCCCTGACGCCTGAAGATGCCGGTGAGCTGGCGTTTGACTTTTTGACCGACCGTCCGCTCGCGATTTTTGAAAAAGAAGTCATCGATATTGAAGAAAAAGCTTTCCGGCGCGATGAAATCATCACCCGGGTCTATGGCTATTTGCATGTGCCTTATGACGAATCGCATCTGCAAAATCTCAAGTCGCCTTCTTTGCAGTCGGACGCTCAGGCGCAGACTTCCGCCGCCCTGCAAATCATTGATGCGATGGAAGAAGACGTCTTCTACCTGATCGGCTCCGGTTCGACCACTTACCGCATTCTCGAAGAGCTGGACATCGGCGGAACAGTTTTAGGGGTGGATATTATCAAAAATAAAAAAATGATTGCCAAAGATGTATATGAACAGCAGATCCTGGAGATTATTGGCAACCAGCCGGCTAAGCTCGTTGTCACCCCCATGGGCGGCCAGCGGTATCTTTTCGGCCGCGGCAACCAGCAATTATCCGACAAAGTGCTGGAGAAACTGGCCAAAGCAGACATTCTGCTCATCTCCACTCCGGCTAAATTAAAAGCGCTCAAAAGAAAACCGCTTCTAGCCTATACCGGCAATCCGGCCATCGACCAGAAAGTCAGCGGCTACTATCAAGTGGTCACCGGCTACGGCCAGTACAGCATGTACAAAGTTGAGCCCGCCAGCAATTAAAAAAATCCGTTCAAGAAATGAGCTTCATCTCTTGAACGGTCTTTTTGTTTGTTATTTCTTTCTGCGGCTTTCCGCAAACTCTCGTTGAGCTTGGGCAGCCTCCGGATTAAATGTCAGCACCGGCCGGCGCGAAGCTGTCGCTTCGTCTAGTCGGCGCACCGAAGTTAAATGAGGCGCTCGGGCCACTTTTTCTGGATTTTCCACCACTTCTTGGGCAATTTGAATAAAGGCATCCGCTGTGTAATCCAAATCCGCTTTCGACTCCGTTTCCGTCGGTTCAATCATTAAAGCTTCCTCAATGATTAAAGGGAAATAAGTTGTGGGCGCATGAACGCCGTAGTCCAATAGGCGCTTCCCGATGTCTTTCGCATTCGCTCCTTGCGCGACTTGGCGGTTCGCACTCACTACAAACTCATGCTTGCAGTATTGGTCCTTAAAGGGGGTTTCATAGTAATCCTGGATGCGTGTTTTCAGATAATTGGCATTTAAGACGGCATCTTCAGAAACGCGGCGCAGCCCCTCAGCTCCCATGGCGCGGATGTAAGAATAGGCGCGCACGATAACACCAAAGTTTCCGAAATTCCCTTTAATCTGACCGATGGATTTTGGATAATCCTTATTCAGCACATAGGCCTCGCCATCTTTTTCGACACGCGGAACCGGCAAGTAAGGCGCTAAATGTTCTTTGACGCCGATCGGACCCGAGCCTGGCCCGCCTCCACCATGCGGCCCGGTAAAGGTTTTGTGCAGATTCGTATGCACCACATCAAAGCCCATCACGCCCGGATTGGTGATGCCCATATTGGCGTTTGAATTGGCGCCGTCATAATAAAGCAGGCCGCCTGCATCATGAATGATCTGTACAATTTCTAAAATATCCGATTCAAACAGACCGGCTGTGTTCGGATTGGTCAGCATAATACCGGCTGTATCTTCACCGACAGCGGCGCGCAACCCTTCAATGTCTACTGTTCCTCTTTCATTGGAAGGAATTTCGATGGTTTCATAGCCCGTCACAGCGGCGGTCGCCGGGTTCGTGCCGTGGGCAGAATCCGGAATCAATATTTTCGTCCGCTGGTCCCCTTCCCCATTCGCTTCATGGTAGGCTTTAATAATTAAGATGCCCGCCAGTTCTCCGTGGGCTCCAGCGGCCGGCTGCAGCGACACTTGATCCATCCCTAATATTTCCGCCAGATGGTTTTGCATATTGTACATCAGCTCCAGCGCCCCTTGCGCAGTTTTAGGCGACTGGCTTGGATGAATATTCGCAAAGCCGTCCAAATTGGCGATGTCTTCATTGACTTTCGGGTTGTACTTCATCGTACACGACCCTAAAGGATACGGACCCGATTCAATCCCAAAGTTTTTATTGGATAACTGCGTGTAATGCCTGAGTAGCTGCAGTTCAGAAACTTCCGGCAATGCCGCCGGCTCTCGTCGCACTAAGTGAGCAGGCAGTTCAGCAGCCAGATCATACTCTTCTATATCATTTGTCGGCAAATCATAAGCCGTATGCCCTTCACTGGAAATTTCAAAAATAAGGGAATTATACTCATTCAGCATCCGCCGTCACCTCCACTAAAGCTTCCACAAAGCGGTCCATTTCCTCTTTCGAGCGTTTTTCCGTGGCACACAAAAGCGCCACATGCTCTTCGCCAAAAGCCTCGGAAGCATCAAAGCCGCCGATAAATCCTTTTTCAAAAAGCTGATCGTTTACTTCGACAATGGGCTGAGCGAGTTTCAGCATAAATTCGTTAAAGAACGGCCCTTTGTTTAAGATCTCAAAGCCTTTTTCTTTCAGTTGGCTGGCCAAGTAATGCGTATTGGTCGTGTTCCGCTGCGCTAAATCCTGAATGCCTTGTTTGCCGTAGGCGGTCATCGCAATCGCGGAAGCTAATGTATAGAGCGCCTGGTTAGAGCTGTAGTTGCTGGTCGCTTTCTCGCGGCGGATGTGCTGCTCACGCGTCGTGAGTGCCATAACGAAACCGCGTTTCCCTTCAGCATCCGCTGTTTGCCCTACAATTCGCGAAGGCAGCTGACGCATCAGCTTTTCTTTTACAGCTAAATAGCCGGCATGCGGCCCGCCATAAGACATCGGAATGCCAAACGGCTGCATGTCGCCGACGACTATATCTGCCCCTAAGGCTCCCGGACTTTCTAGAAGTCCCAGCGCAATGGGATTAGAAGAAACAATCAAGAACGCTTTTGAATCTTCCACAACTTTTTTGATTTCTCTTAAGTCTTCAATTGTTCCAAAGAAGTTGGGATACTGGACAATAACAGCCGCGGTCTCTTCGTCCAGCTTCTCTTTTAAATCCGCTAAATCTGTGGCATCCCCGCTCAGTTCGACTTCTTCTGCACGGTACCCTTTCCCGAAGGAGTAGGTCTCCAGGATTTCACGGCCTTGCGGATGCACACCTTTTGAAACAAGCACTTTATTGGCTTTGCGCACTTTCCCGATAGCAATATTGGCGGCTTCCGCCATGGCGTTAAAGCCGTCATACATCCCGCTGTTCGTAACATCCATTCCTGTCAGTTCACATACCATGCTTTGCCATTCAAATAAGGCTTGCAGTTCACCTTGTGAAATTTCCGGCTGATACGGGACGTAGGCCGTCAAAAATTCCTGTCTTGAAATAATATGGCCGACTACAGACGGGATGTGGTGATCATACACACCAGCGCCTAAAAAGTACGGGAGCTGGGAAGCTGTTGTATTTTTGCCGGCTAATTCGCGGGCATGTTTCAGCAGCTCATATTCGCTTAAAGCCTCCGGCAAGTCCATTTTTCCATCAATCAGCACATCTTCCGGTATGTCTGAAAAGAGATCTTTCATACTGTCCGCGCCAATCACATCAAGCATCTCTTGGCGGTCTTTATCTGTATTGGGTAAGTATCTAAAATTTGTCATGGGCAATCCCCCTCTAGCTTCATTTTTTTGTAAAAACAGAAAAGAAAGTGTTCTTTTGCAAGAACACCATCTTTCCAGTTCATTCTTTACTCTGCTTCGATCAGTGCGTCATACTCTTCTCTCGAAAGCAATTTTGAAAAATCAATTTCACCCTCTGTTTGGATTTCAACTAGCCAGCCTTCACCAGTCGCGTCATCGTTCACCAATTCCGGTTCGTCTTCCAGGGTATCGTTGACTGCAATGACTGTTCCAGGGATTGGCGTCATAATGCCAGAAACAGATTTCACCGATTCAACAGTCCCGAATTCTTCCCCTTCGCCAAACGTATCGTCCACTTCCGGGAGCTCGACATAGACAATGTCACCTAATTCATCTTGTGCATATTCAGTAATCCCAATACGGACTTTGTTGTCATCCAGTACTTCTACCCATTCGTGATCTTCTGTGTAATACATGTTATTCATGGTAAACCCACTCCTTTTTTTTTATCTTTCTCTTTTGAGCCAATCTTTTTTTACGAGTTTAGCGGGCACTAAACGTTTGCGCACTTCAATAAACACTTCCTCGCCTATTTTTGCTTGCTGCTTGTCAAGCAAAGCAAACCCGATGGCTTTACTAAAGGAAGGACTCTTGGTGCCGGAAGTGACATAGCCGATATCGGTGCCGTCTTCTAATGTTACACGCATCCCTTCGCGGGCAATTCCGCGTCCCGTTAATTCAAACCCTCGTGACACCCGCTGATTTTCTTGTTCTTTATAAGCTTCCAAAGCGGCTTTTCCTGGATAATCGATCGTCTTTTTGTCACCAGTTTTGACTACAAAACCAATTCCGCCCTCAAAGGGGTTAATGTCTTCCGACAAATCATTGCCGTAAAGGGAAAGACCCGCTTCCAAGCGAAGCGTGTCGCGGGCGCCTAAGCCGCATTGCTGGATGCCGAATTCTTCGCCTGCCTCTAAGAGCTTCTTCCAAAGAGTGACTTGGTCATCAAAAGGAACATACAATTCAAACCCATCTTCTCCCGTGTAACCAGTGCGCGAAATCACTGCAGGATGAATACCTGCAACCGTCTGATCCGCCAGGAAATGGAACGGTCTGACGGAAGAGAGATCTGCTTCGGTCAGTTTTTGCAGGGTCGCTTCTGCTTGCGGCCCTTGGAGCGCAAGCAGACCGTAATCATCTGAAGAATTTTCAATTTCAACATCGCCGCTTTGGTTGTGAGCGTTGAACCAGTCATAGATTTTTTCCGTATTCGAAGCGTTTGGGGTAAAGGTTATTTCTTCATCCGAACGTTTGTAAAAAATAACATCATCCAAGGTTCCGCCGTCTTCATCAGTAATCGCTGTATACATTGCTTGGTTGTCTTTGGCTTTTGCCGCATCATTTGTCACTAATGTATTGACGAAGTCGACCGCTTTTTCTCCGGTAATACGTATTTGCCCCATATGGGCGACATCAAAAACGCCCACCCTTTCGCGTACGGCTTCATGTTCCTCCGCTAATTTTGTGAATTGAATCGGCAGCGCCCAGCCATGAAAATCAGAAACCTTGTAATTCTTCTCTCTATAATAGTCATATAGAGGGGTCTTTTTCAGTCCATTGTCATCCGTTTGTGCCATCTAGCTCCCCCATCTCCATCTTCTGTTCATTAAAGTTCTTTCTAGTAAAATTGTAGCACACTTTTACCGTAAAAGGCGATCACTTTTATCATGAAAGGGTTTTATCGTCTGCTTTTTCTTATGAATAGACTAAAACTGGTGCGGTTATTCACTTTACAGCGTATATCTTTCGGTTTAGATGCCTCATCTCTCCATTCATGAACGTGAAGTAAAAAAAGCCTACTGCAACCTAGCAGCTGCAAGTAGACTTCTCAATTCATTAAGCTTTTCCACTTTTTCGTTTGATCATTCGTTTCAAGAACTGACCGGTATAGCTTTCTTCCACTTCAGCGATTTCTTCAGGAGTTCCTGTAGCGACAATGGTTCCCCCGCCGTGACCCCCTTCAGGCCCTAAATCGATAATGTAGTCGGCCATTTTAATGACATCAAGGTTATGCTCAATGACCACGACTGTATTGCCGTCTTCTACTAATCGGTTCAAGACTTCTAGCAGACGGGCAATATCATGGGTATGCAGACCAGTGGTCGGCTCATCTAAAATATAGAAGTTGTGGCCGCGTGAGATTTTTTGCAGTTCACTGGCTAACTTCATCCGCTGCGCTTCCCCGCCGGATAATGTGGTTGATGATTGCCCCAAAGTAATATAGCCTAGACCCACATCATCAATGGTTTGCAGTTTGCGGGCGATTTTCGGAATATTTTCGAAGACTTTGATAGCTTCTGTCACTGTCATATCTAAAACATCCGCTATAGAATGTCCTCTATATTTCACTTCAAGGGTTTCGGAGTTGTAGCGTTTGCCGTCACAGACTTCACAAGGAATATACACATCCGGCAAGAAGTGCATCTCAATTTTCTTGATGCCGTCTCCTTTACATGCTTCACAGCGGCCGCCTTTCACGTTGAAACTAAAGCGGCCTTTTTTATAGCCCCGCATCTTCGCTTCATTCGTTTGCGCGAATAAATCACGAATATCATCAAACACGCCCGTATAGGTGGCCGGGTTACTTCGAGGCGTTCGTCCGATTGGACTCTGGTCAATCTCAATCACTTTTTCCAGCGATTCATACCCGCTGATTTCATCGTAAGCGCCCGGTTTTTCTGTAGAGCGGCCAACTTTGCGGGCAAGGGCCATCTTCAATACGTTATTGACTAAGGATGATTTCCCAGAGCCTGACACACCGCTGACAACATTAAAACGTCCCAGAGGAAACTCCACACTGACATCTTTCAAGTTGTTCTCGCGAGCCCCTGTGATTTTAACGGCTCCTAGATCTTCCATGCGTCTTTCAGCAGGAATGTCAATTTTTTTCCTGCCCGATAAATATTGACCTGTGATCGACTGTTCATTCTCAGCCACTTCTTCCGGTGTTCCAGCAGCCACAATCTCCCCGCCGCTTTCTCCAGCACCCGGACCAATATCAATCAAGTAATCCGCCGCAAGCATCGTGTCTTCATCGTGTTCGACCACAATCAACGTGTTGCCTAAATCACGCATCTCAAGCAGAGAGTTGATTAAGCGGTTGTTATCGCGCTGATGCAGCCCGATCGACGGTTCATCTAAGACATACATCACACCCGTTAAATTGGAACCGATTTGCGTCGCCAAGCGGATCCGCTGTGCTTCTCCACCGGATAAGGTTCCGGCTTGACGGCTTAACGTTAAATAATCTAAGCCGACATTTCTTAAAAACACTAAACGATCCAAGACTTCCTTCCGTATGGGCGCAGCGATGGTTGAGTTATTGACCGAAAGCTCTAACGTTTCAAAAAACTCCAGGGCCTCTCCAACGGATAAATCACTTAAATCCGCAATGTCGTACTGAGCAACTTTCACACTCAATGCTTCACGGCTTAATCGTTTCCCGTCACATTTCGGACAAGGCAATTCTGTCATATATTCACGCATCACGCGACGCGTATAATCACTGGAAGTGGTATGGTAACGGCGTTCGATATTGGTCATCACCCCTTCAAACGGGATTTTTGAATCGCGGACCTTACCGAAATTGTTTTTATAATGGAAACGGAATTCTTTTCCGTTCGAACCGTATAAAATTAAATCTTGTTCTTTTTTGGGCAATTCTTCAAAAGGCGTGTGTCGATCGACGCCAAAATGGTCGGCCGCCTGTTTCAGCATTTCAGGATAGTATTCGGAACTGATCGGCTGCCAAGGAACAATCGCCCCTTCTTCTAATGTTTTCGTGCGGTCAGGGATGACTAAATCAAGATCTACAATTAATTTCGTGCCCAAGCCGTCACATGCGTCACAAGCTCCAAATGGGGCGTTAAAAGAAAAGAGCCTTGGCTCTAGTTTCGGAATAGAAAATCCGCATTTTGGACAAGCATAGTGTTCACTAAACACCATCTCTTCCCCGTCAATGACATCAACAGAAGCATAACCATCAGCTAACTCAAGGGCGGTCTCCAGTGAGTCCGACAGCCTTGAGCGAATGCCGTCTTTGACCACTAACCGGTCCACCACAACATCAATATCATGCATCTTGTTTTTGTTCAATTCGAACTCTTCGCTGATATCATGCATTTCGCCATCCACTCTCACACGGACAAATCCGTCGCTTTGAATTTTCTCAAAGACTTTCTTATGCTGGCCGCGGCGTCCTTTAACCACAGGCGCAAGCACTTGGATTCGTGTGCGTTCCGGCAGTTCAAGAATCTGATTCACCATCTGGTCAATCGACTGACTTGTAATTTCCGTTCCGTCATTTGGACAAATCGGCGTCCCCACTCTGGCATAAAGCAAGCGAAGATAATCGTTGATCTCTGTTGTCGTTCCTACTGTCGAACGCGGGTTATTGCTGGTCGTTTTTTGATCAATCGAAATCGATGGGCTTAAGCCATCAATACTGTCTACATCCGGCTTGTCCATCTGGCCTAGAAACTGGCGCGCAAAGGCAGATAAAGACTCCACGTAACGTCTTTGGCCTTCCGCATAGAGGGTATCAAAAGCAAGAGAACTCTTGCCGGAACCCGACAAGCCAGTGATGACCACAAATTCATCTCTTGGGATGTCCACATCAATGTTTTTTAAATTATGGGTGCGTGCACCATGCACACGAATTTTATTTTTAGTCACTCAAAATCATTTCCTTTTAGAATAAGTCTTCTTCCAACATTACATCTAGTATATACTGATTAGCTTGAATATTATAACAGGAAAGGCTTGAAAAATAAAGAATATACGTTCGGTTAATTGCCGTTGAATGGAGACGGCAAGCAAAAAACCAGCCGACCTGAAGGGTCAGCTGGTTTTTATTTTTCTGAATAAGAGATGGTTTAATCTAAATCGATGATTTTTCCGCTGTCTAAATACACAATCCATTCACCGATGTTCTTGACGTAGTCTCCAATACGCTCTAAGTGCATGCCTACGAATGAATAGTCTGAGGCAGCTAAGACCGCATCTGGATCACTTTGCATAAGATCAATAGCGGCAAAGCGAAGCTGCTTATACAGCGCATCGACTTCATCATCGTGTTTGGCTGTTTCAACAGCTTTCTCGACGTTGAACTCAACAAAGGCATCAATAATGTCTGTACACATAGCAATCACTTTTTGCCCGATTTCCGAGATTCTGTTTTCCAATTCCACATCTCGTTTTTGACCTTTGACATTAATAGTGACTTCGGCAATGTTTTGTGCATGGTCGCCCATACGCTCCAAGTCTGAAGAAGCGCGCATCACAGCTAGCACTCGACGTAAGTCAGTAGCATTTGGTTGCTGCAGCGCCATTATTTCATAGCATTTGCGGTCAATATCGTTTTCTTTTTGATTAATCTTTTTATCGCCGTCAATGACTTGCTGAGACAAGTCGGCATCGTGAGTCGTTAAGGCCTTGACTGATTTATAGATGGCTTCGTTGACCATGCGCCCTAATTGCGATAAATCACGGTGTATTTCTGCTAGTTTCTCGTCAAAATTTGTTCTCATTCCTGCATCCCCCTCTTATTTAGTTCTCTGTTTCTATTAACCGAAGCGTCCTGAAATGTAGTTCTCTGTTTGCTCTTGCTCAGGATTTGTAAAGATTTTAGTAGTATCGCCTGTCTCAATTAATTCTCCGCTCAAGAAGAATGCCGTGCGGTCAGACACTCGAGAGGCTTGCTGCATATTGTGCGTCACCATTGCAATCGTATACTCGTCTTTCAATGTCGTGACAAGTTCTTCAATTTTTGCCGTTGAAATGGGGTCAAGCGCACTTGTCGGCTCATCCATTAAGAGCACTTCAGGCTCTACCGCTAAAGCACGAGCAATACAGATACGCTGTTGCTGTCCACCTGAAATCGACAAAGCACTGCGGTCGAGATAATCTTTGACTTCATCCCAAATCGCTGCTTGCTTTAATGAACGCTCGACAATTTCATCTAATTCATTTTTGTCCGTAATTCCATGCGTTCTTGGCCCGTAAGCAATATTGTCATAGATACTTTTTGCAAAAGGGTTCGGGTGCTGGAAAACCATTCCGACTCTTTTTCTTAACTTATTGATGTCCATTTTCGAATCGTAAATATCTTGCCCATCCAATTCAATGGTGCCCTCAATACGAGCCCCTTCGACTAAATCATTCATTCGATTCAATGTTTTAATATAGGTGGATTTACCTGAACCTGATGGCCCGATAAAAGCAATAATTTGATTTTCATAAATATCCATATTAATATCTTTTAAACCTTGGAAATCATCATACCAAAGGTTTAAATCTCTAATTTTCATTTTAACCATAATAATTAACTGCCTCCCTTGATAAATTGACGGCTGATAAGTGTGGATAATCCATTAAGCACTAGAACTAAAACGACTAATACGACCGCTGTAGCGTATGCTTCGTTTACGTGGAAGCCCTCATTAGCAAGTATATACATATGTACCGCTAGTGTACGCCCTGATGCGAAAAGTGAAGACGGTAAGTTTGTCGATGAGCCTAATGTATAAATGAGTGCCGCGGATTCACCAATAATCCGTCCGATTGCTAAAATAATTCCCGATAATATTCCGGGCATAGCAACAGGCAATACAACACTAAAAATCGTTCTTAATTTTCCGGCTCCTAAAGCAAAACTTGCTTCACGAAGCGGCATCCCTACTGAAAGTAAGGCTTCTTCAGTTGCTCGTATAATCAGCGGCAGCACCATGATCGTGGTGGTCATGATACCTGCAAGCAGAGAAAATCCTGCCCCTAAAAACAGCCCGAAGAACAAGAAACCAAACAATCCATAGACAATGGAAGGAACGGCTGCCAGAGTATCAATCGCCATTGAAATGACTTTAACAATAGGTCTTGAACGGTCTGCATATTCTACAAGATAAATCGCAGTGAACACACTAATTGGCGTCGCAATCAATAAAGCACCGCCAATAACGTATAAGGTCGTAATCAATGCTGGCATCAAAGAGACGTTCGCAACGGTGTAGTCCCATTCAAAAAGACTAGGAGTAATATAAGGAACACCATTGACTAAGATAAAGAGAAGCATAAAACCAAGAGCGCCAAATGTAATGGCAGCACCTAAATAAACAAAAAACTTAGCTACTATACTTTTCATTATTTATTGCCCTCTCTTTCTTTAATCCAAATAAATGTTCCGTTTATAAGCAGAATGAACACAAAAAGAACAACACCTGTAGCAATTAATGCAGATCGGTGATCTCCTGATGCATAACTCATCTCTAAAACAATATTTGTGGTTAAAGTACGCACTCCTGATAATAAGCTATCTGGAATGATTGGCTGGTTTCCGGCTACTAGCACGACCGCCATTGTTTCCCCAATTGCCCGTCCGATTCCTAATACAATACTCGAAATAACACCAGAAGATGCTGCAGGAATCATCACTGTAAAGATGGTTCGTTCATGCGTGGCGCCCAGTGCGACACTCCCATTGTAATACGATCTCGGTACGGCTCTGATCGATGACTCGGATAATTCAATGATTGTAGGCAGTATCATAATTGAAAGCAGCAGCATAGCGGTTAACACACTATACCCATTCCCACCAATATAATCGCGAACTAGCGGCACTAACAATTGTAAAGCAAAGAAACCATAAACAATCGATGGGATCGATGCCATTAAACTAACCGCCGGTTTTAATATTTTATAAAGCTGCGGTGGACAATATTCCGCCATAAATATTGCCGTTAAAACACCAATTGGAACTCCTATAACAGCAGCTCCAACCGTTACATAAATTGAACCCAACATCATTGGTACAAGTCCAAATTGTGGTTCAGTTGCAGTTGGTCTCCATACAGTCCCAAAAAGAAATTCATCCAAACCGTATTTCAGCATAACTGGAATACCGTTTGCAAACATGAAAACTATAATCAGGACTAGAGAAACAATGGACATAATTGCCGATATAAAAAAGACTCTATCCATAACACGTTCTCTTCTTTCAGCCAACATAATCATCCTCTCAAATATAATACATTCTATTAGAAAATAGATGTCGTTTTTCAACACTACAAATATACCAAATATTAAGGGTTAAAACTAGTTAAAGTCGCAGATAAAAGAAAAACATGGGAAGATAACTGAGTATCCTCCCATTTCATCTTATTTATTTTCACTATAAAAGACATGCCAAATTAAACAGTTTATTGAACGTCTGCCCAGCTCGTAATGTCGCCTAAATAAATCCCCTGTACATCCTCTAAAGCTAAACCATTCACTGGGTTATTGTGGTTTACAATCACAGCGATCCCGTCAACAGCAATGGCATCATGTCCTAGAACTTCTGCTTGTTCGTCTTCATCTAATTCACGTGACGCCATACCGATATCTGCTGAACCATCGATTGCTGCAGTAATTCCTGCACCAGATCCTGGAGCCGTAATATCTATCTGAACGCTTGGGTTAAGCTCTTGGTATGCTTCAGCTATTTCAGCCATTAAAGGTTCAACAGAAGTTGAGCCAACAATGCTGATGTTGCCATCTAAACCAGCTGCTTCATATTCTTCCGCATCAGGAGCTACTTTTACATAACCTTGTTCTTCAGCAATGTCTTGAGCTTGTGCTGAGAAGAGGAAGTCGTAGAAGTCTTGAGCCACTTCACTGAGCTCTTGACCGTAAGTTACGTTGAAGTTACGCGCTACTGCATAGTCACCCGCTTCGATGGCCTCTGCTGTCGGAGCAGCCCCATCGATTTCAAGTCCTTTAACCGAATCATCTAATGAACCTAAAGAGATGTATCCGATCGCGTATTCGTCACCTTCGACCCCTTGCATGACTGCACTTGTACCATTTTGTACGGTTGCCGTTTGTGTAATGATGTCATCGCCATTGTCATCTACAACGCCAGCAATTTCAGCGAATGCTCCACGAGTTCCTGATCCCTCTTCACGCGTAATGACGTGAATGTCTTCTGAAGTATCAAATTCTCCAGCAGCTTCTTCAGAGCCGGTACCTTCTTCAGATCCACCATTCCCACATGCTGCTAATAATAAAGATAAACTCAATGCAGACATCCATTTTGCTGTTTTTCCAAAAGTCATAACTAAAAAACTCCTCTTTTATAGAATTATGTCGCGTTTTTTGCTTCCAGTACATCATACAACCTGATTGTTTACATTCTATGGATTTAATGTAAATTTTACGTAAATTTATACATTTTCTGCTAACTGGTCTCCTGTTTTTCTTTGAAGCGGCAACCAAAGCACAAAGGTGGTCCCTACATCGACCTCACTATATAGCTCAATCCGTCCTTTCATGTTATCCACTAGCCATTTCACGATAGACAAACCAAGACCTGTCCCTCCTGAATTCCGGCTGCGCGCTTTGTCGACACGATAGAAACGCTCAAAAATGCGGGCCTGATTCTCTTCGGGAATCCCAATGCCGTTATCAACAATTTGAATTTTAGCTTCATTTCCTACTTTATTGATATCTATAATCACGGTTCCATTTTCAGGTGTATAAGAAACCGCATTTGCAATTAAATTCATTAACACTTGCTTTAATTGGTCGCGGTTCGTTTGAATGGACAGCGATTCATTCTCTTCTAAATAGCAGGTGATATTTTTCAGTTCCACTTTCTGCTGGAGAATCTGAAAGACTTCTTCGACTACTTCATGAACGGGAATCCATTCTACTGGAGCCTGCCCTTGACTTCGTTCTAATCGGGACAATTGCAAAATATCTTGCACCATAGTGTCCAAACGGGTGGATTCTTTTAACATAATTTCTAAAAACTCCGTCAACACTTCCTGATCGTGCATCGCTCCGTCCAGCAGGGTTTCACTGAAGCCTTTTAAAGCCGTAATCGGGGTGCGCAGCTCATGAGATACATTGGTGGCGAAATCCGTTCGTATATTCTCTAAACGCTGAATTTCCGTAATATCATATAAAAGAACGATAAAATCCAATTCCCCTTCAACACTGCCTGGTACAGGAACAACGTTTGCATCCAATGTTTTTTCTTCGGGCAGATACAGACGAATTTCCGCATTTCTTGTTTCTTCTGTTGCGTAAGCTTCTTCGATCAATTCGATCAGCTCTGCACTTTGAATAGAGTCCGAGTAAACGTCGGAAATTTTTCCATATAAGTTTGCACCCAGCAATTCATTCATCGTCGGATTCACCATGCGGATCTGGCGGCTTTCATCTAAGAGCATCACTCCGATAATGAGGTGGTTAATTAAGCCCAAAGTCCGCTCTTCGCTCGCTTTCAAATGCTGTCTTTGCTCTTTTAAGCTTACAGCTAATTCGTTAATGGAACTTCCTAATTCATCGATTTCATCAAAGGATTGTGTCGTGTATTTGGCTTCGTAATCGGCGTTCATCAGCCGTGCCATCACGCGTTTCATGTCTTTCATCGCGCGGTTCATCCGGTCCATCCAGCTGCTTGTTAAGAGAATTAAAACAACTGCCAACAATAGGACCCCTATAAGCAATATTCGAAGCACCTCTTGAATCACAGCCGTTAAGTTTGTTATCCCATTTGACAGCCTTAATATACCAAGCGGCTCTTCACTCTGTCCATAAATATGCTGAGCCACCGTGTAATTTTCCTGATTGGAGCCGTTACCCGTTATAGAAACTCCTCTATCCTGCCCAAAAAGGATTTGCTGGATTTCGGGCTGGCCCGCTTGATTTCCTAAATCCATGATGGGGACCTCTGAATCAAAAAGCGGAGTGCCTTTCGTATCCATAAAAGTAATCCGTTCATGGATAACGGGCGAAACCGTCTTTAAGATTCGGATAATATCTGTTTCTTCTGTACCCTCTGAACGGATCGTTTCATCCACGTACTCCACCAGTGCTGTCATTTCATCCTCTAGGCTCGTTTTTTGGGTTTCCACTATTCGATCTTCAATGACATTCGTGAGTAAAAAATATAGTAGCAGAATAAATACTGCTACTATTAATAAATAGATTCCGTACAATCTATTCTTTATTTGTCTCATTTGGGCGCCTCTAATTTATAACCAAAGCCGCGAGCCGTGATAATATACTCTGGTTTTTTTGTGTTTCGCTCAATTTTTTCCCGAAGGTGACTAATATGGACATCGACGATTCGAGTTTCACCTGCGAAATCATAATCCCAAATGGCATTTAATAACTGCTCCCGGCTTAAAATACGATTCTCCCGGCGCGCCAGATACAACAGCAGTTCAAATTCTTTCGGAGTCAGTTCAATCGATTCCCCGCGAATAATCACTTCATATTTATCCGGATAAATTTCAATATCGCCAATCCTCAAGACTTCTTCGTCTTCTTGCGCATTCTCTTCTTTAACCGCGGCTGTTTGCTGTTTTGAACGTCGTAAAATGGCCTTAATTCTGGCCAGCACTTCTCTAGGACTAAACGGTTTTGTGATATAATCGTCCGCACCGATTTCTAAACCTAAAATTTTATCAATTTCTGAATCTTTCGCTGTCAACATAATAATCGGAACATCGACTCTATTTTGTCTCAATTCACGGCAGATTTCCATGCCATCGATGCCCGGCAGCATTAAATCCAATAAAACCATGTCATATTCATTTTCCAGCCCCATTTTCAGCCCCTCTTGGCCGTCCATAGTGGCTTCGACTGCATAGCCTTCTTGCTCTAAATTATAGCTCAGCAGCTTTAAAATTGACTGCTCATCTTCAATAATCAATACCTTTTTCAATTCAACATCCC